>NZ_DGRD01000025.1:0-77085 GCF_002390965.1 Corynebacterium sp. UBA4397 | reverse complement strand
CGTCTTGTCGGATTTGCCCGAGCTTGGCGTCCAGATGTTGGAGAGCGGCGGCCACGCGCTGCTCGACAGTCGAGGTGGCCTGTGCGGTTTCACGCTCCCGGGACCGGACCAATTGGTCCTGCTGCATCCGCATGATCGCCAACGCCAGTTGCGGGTAGGCGTCCACGACCTCGGCCAGGGCCTCGGCGGGCAGGTAAAGCGCGCAGGTGGTCTCGATCGCCCAGGCCGAGTCGGTGGCTGGGGAGCTATGGGTGTGCAGTGGGCCGATGACATCCCCGGGGGCGGCGATGTCGACGGTGATTTCGCGGCCATCGATGGTGTCCCGGGTGATCCGGGCCCGACCGGCGGCGACCATATAGCTGCCCTGAGCCTGCTCGCCGGCTAGGAGGATGGGATCACCCGCGGCCCAGGCCCAGGAGGTCAGATGCTGGTCGAGTTCCCTGTGCTGTTGTGGGTTCAGCTTCTTGGTCAGCGGGGAACGGGCCAGGACCTGCATGCGCACGTCCAGGGAGCACTGGTGGGGTTGGGCGCAGTTGTGACGGACGGGATTGCGGGCCATAAGCCCCATGCTATCAGGCCCGGAGAGCAATGACCGCGGAAGCGGAGGAACAAAAGCCTCCGACACAACCGACAGCCGCGCCCCCTCACCACTCGCTGCCTGAGGAGTGGGCAGTGGAGGTGATGTCGGTGACGGTCCTGATGAGCTCGTCCACAGATACTTGTTGTAGGTCATGGGACACCACGAGATGGCCGGGCGGTACTACCACTTCGACGGAGGCCACCCCCTCCAGGTCACTGAGTGTGGTCTGGGCGGTGGCCAGGCAACTCGGGCAGAAAAACCCCGACGTGGACACGGTGGTGTGCTTGTGAATCGCCCTGGGTTTCGTTCCTACTTGGTTTCCTGTCCAGCGAGTGCTGGTCGGGCTGATTCAACCTCAGCGTAGTGCGTCGCTTCGACCTCAGCCGGAGATCGATAACCTATCTCGCCGTGTAGGCGGGCGTTGTTCCACCACCACACGTATTCGAGCGTTGCGAGCTCGACTTGCTCGACCGTTCGCCACGGCCCCCGGCGACGGATCAACTCCGTCTTGTAGAGCCCGTTGACCGCCTCAGCGAGAGCGTTGTCATATGAGTCGCCGACTGTCCCTGTCGATGGCCTCGCGCCGAGCTCGGCAATCCGGTCGGTATAGACGACGGACAAGTAGTTCGAGCCATGGTCGGCATGATGGACGAGATCGTCGAGCGACCCGCGAGTGTTGAACGCCGCCATGTTCAGCGCTTGCAGCGGCAACACGTCCGCTTTCAATGTCGCCGCGACATTCCACCCGACAATCGTGCGGGAGAATACGTCGATGACGAACGCGACGTACGCGAACCCTGCCCAGGTTGCGACATAGGTGATGTCCGCGACCCATAACCGATTAGGCGACACCGCATAAACGGGCCCTTCACTATGAAGGGCCACTAAACGATGCCGAGCTGTAGTTTCTGCGAACTCACCCTTCCCCAAATTTCCCCCATCTTCGAGGGCACGAGGGTTCTCCACCATGGTCTCGATCGTTCCAGCCTGTCCTGAGTGTCAGCTCGCCAGCGGAAATTCTTGATCAGACCTCCACCTGATCTCCACACAAATACGCGGGCGTACCGGCCAATGTGGAACTCGACCGGAAGACAGGGGCGCGGTATGGTGTGGGCGAGTGTAACCGTAGTGGCCATTGGCCTGGGCGTGTTCTGGGCCAGCGTGCTCTGCCTCATTGTCGCCCTGACAGGGACCGCTCCCCAGGTGTGAGACACCCAGGGACCAATCGATGGGTGAGCCGGGTTCAACCACCTACCCCACATACCCCATAGGGGTATAATTGGAGGTGTTCCAGTGAGCACCAGCAACGAATATGAAGAGGAGAAGATGTCTATCCAGCCTCGCAGTAACCTTCCGTTGGAAGCGATCGCTGAATCCTGCACGTGCTGCTCCACACCCAGACCCTCGGTGCCGATGCCGATCCACGGTCTCCAGACCGACCGCCACGCCCCGCACCCGGCGCCACCACCCCCCAGACACCGGCGGGCCACACGCTCGGGACTGAGAAGTAGCGAAGGACGATCGCGATGATGTGGAACAACGGGATGGGTTCGGGAATGGGCTGGATGTGGATCTTCTGGCTCTTGGTCATTCTGGGCACGGTGGTGGTCACCGTCGTCCTGGCGAAAGCGTTCACCGGCGGCCGGGGCCAGACCGGAGGGCAGGAGCATGTCAAAACCGGGGAACGCCCGCGCCAGCCGCGAGAGATCCTGGACGAACGCTACGCCCGTGGAGAGCTAACCACCGAGGAGTACCGGGAGCGACTACACACTCTGGGCGAGGGACGGCAGTGAGCGAGCTGACCCGACGGCAGCTCCTCGCACTGGGTTTGGCAGGGGCCGGCACCGCCGCCGTGGGCGGGGCCGGCCTGTGGTGGACCGTCAGTGAGGGCAACACCACGAACAGTGGTGGCTTCTCCGACGGTGGTGACGACCTTCTCGAGCCGGACGTGGTGGCCAGTCGGGACGGTGTGCTCGATCTGGAGTTGGTCGCCGCCCCCGCCCGGGTCAAGATCGGCGGGCGAAACGCAAACGTGCAGGCGTTCAACGGCACGCTCCCAGGCCCCACCCTGCGCGTTCGGGGCGGAGACACGATCCGAGTGGCGATTGCCAACGAACTCGACACCCCGACCAACCTGCACGTACACGGGTTGCACGTCTCCCCCGAGGGCAATGGCGACAACCCCTTCGTCAGCATCTTCCCCGGCGAGTCCTTCGACTACGAAATCGTCCTGCCAAACGACCACCCGCCCGGGACTTTCTGGTACCACCCCCACCACCACGGCCATGTCGCTGACCAACTGGCGGCCGGACTCTACGGAGCGATCGTTGTTGAGGACCCCGAGCCGGTCCCGGTGTCCCGTGAGCGCACCTTGGTCGTCTCCGACATCACCCTCGACGGCACTGGCAACCCGGCTGCCGCGTCCCCGCCCGAGAAGATGATGGGCCGTCAAGGCGAGATAGTGATGGTCAACGGCCAGGTTCGGCCCCGGGCCACCGCTTCGCCGGGAGAGCGAGAGCAGTGGCGGATCGTCAACGCCTGCCCGTCCCGCTACCTGCGCCTGACCCTGGATGGTCAGTCTCTGCGCCTGCTCGGCCGTGACACCGGCCGCCTACCCGAACCTGTCGACCTCACCGAGGTGACGCTGGCTCCCGGAAACAGAGTCGAACTCCTGGTGGACGCTCGCCAGGGCACCTCCACTCTGCTCAGCATCCCGGTGGACCGCGGCGCCATGCCTGGCATGATGGGCGGACCCATGGCCGGTGCGTTCCCGGCGGACGACGAGCCGATCGGTCTGCTCACGCTGGACGTGACTGGGCCCCCGGCGGACGAACCCGATCCCGTGCCCGCAGGACCGGCCCTGCGGGACCTGCGCACCGCACCGGTAACTGCCCGTCGAACCCTGGAATTCGCCATGGGCATGGGCCTGGGCCGTGGGATGCGCGGAGCCGAATCGATGATGTCGTTCACCATCAACGGCCGACAGTTCGACGCCGACCGAAACGACATCACGGTCCGCGCCAGAACTGTGGAGGAATGGACCCTGACCAACACCAGCCCCATGGACCACCCAATGCACCTGCACGTGTGGCCCATGCAAGTCCTCGACGACGGCGAGTCACCCACCTGGCAGGACGTGGTCAACATTCCGGCCTTCGGCCGCGTCACCATCCGCGTGGCCTTCGACGACATCGTCGGCCGCACCGTCTACCACTGTCACATCCTCGACCACGAGGACCTCGGCATGATGGGCACGATCCTGGCCCGCTGAACTCGGCGCACCCGACCGCAAGCACACCGCCAACCCCGCCCGACGAGAAGAAAGTACGGTACCGCATGGATCGCAGCGCCCAGTCCTCGAACTCACTGACCCTCACTGGATCCGTTGCGCTCGGGACGGGGGTGATGATCGGGGCGGGCATTTTCGCCCTGGTAGGGCAGGTCGCCGAGCTGGCCGGGGGGTGGATGCCGTGGGCCTTCCTTTCCGGGGCAGTGGTGGTGGCCTTCAGCTCCTACTCCTACATCCGCTACTCAGCCACCAACCCTTCCTCGGGCGGAATCGCGATGCAACTCAAAGCCGCGTATGGACCCGGGGTCGTGGCTGGCTCGGTTTCGCTGTTCATGTACGTGTCGATGATCCTCGCCGAGTCCCTTCTCGGCCGAACCTTCGGTACCTACATGCTGCGACCGTTCGGGATGCAGGACTCCGACGTGTGGGTCCCGGTGCTGGCCGTCCTCGCCATCGCCGGCGCCGCACTGGTGAACCTGGTGGGCAACCAACTAGTGGAGCGCTCTGCCACGGTCACCGCAGCGCTCAAGATCGTCGGCATCGCGGTGCTGGCGATCGCGGGAATCCTCGCCGCGGGACTCTCCTCCCTGCCCCGGCTCATTACCGCCGCTGGACGCACGCCACCAGACCAGGGATGGGTGGGCTTTCTCGCCGGTGTCACCCTATGCATCCTGGCGTACAAGGGGTTCACCACGATCACCAACCACGGCGGGGATCTGAAGAACCCCAAGCGCAATATCGGCCGCTCAATCATTATTTCCATCGCCCTGTGCACGGCGCTCTATCTATTGATCACCGTCGCAGTCACTGCGAGCCTGACCGTGCCAGAGATCATCGAGGCCCGCGACTACGCACTGGCCGAAGCAGCCCAGCCGATGTTCGGCGACTGGGGCATGAGAATAACCGTGCTTATCGCGGTGGTCGCCACACTGTCTGGACTGATCGCGAGCCTATTCTCAGTCTCGAAGCTCTACGACATGCTCCGAGAAATGGGCCAAGCCCCGGGCCTGCCCGGCCGGCCAGGACATCAGTCGCTCTACATCACCGCCGGGCTGGCGATCGTGATGGCCGCCTTCTTCGACCTCTCCCAGATCGCCTCCCTCGGCGCTATCTTGTATTTGGCCATGGACATTGCCATCCACTTCGGGATCATCCGCCGTCTCAAAAACGACGTCGCCGCCAACTCCTGGATCCCGTTGCTCGCGATCATCCTTGACCTCGCGGTACTGGTGCCCTTCCTGCTCACCAAGAGCCAATCGGACCCGTTCACCCTCGTCATCACCGCGCTAGTGGCCCTAGCCATCGTCCTCGCCCAGTGGCTCGCCGTGCGACACCACCAACACCAGTGAGAACACAGAGCACACCAGAGACTCCAACCAACCCAGCGCGATTCAGGCCGCACGACGCGCGTCCGCTGAGCGCGTTGAGGCGCGCATCTCCCCACACTTGTGGCACACGCCGTACCGGCTTCACCGAACCTTCACGTGAAGGACAGTTCGTCCTTCACAAACACTTGGCAGATTGGGGGTGTACCGATCAATGGTCCCGTGCACTCGGGGCTGGATCGAGCACCCAGGAGGAAACGATGCAGGCGAGATGGAGTATCAACATCACCCCTATCGAAAGGGGCGCTCGCATCGTGTTGGGTCTTCTCGGTGTCGTTGGCGGAGGAATTCTGCTCAGCCAGGCGGACTCCACGGGCGCGGTGATCGTGGAGCTGTTGTTGATCGTGGCTGGTCTGGACCTGATCGTCACTGGTGGGACCGGGCACTGTCCACTGTACAAAAAATTGGGCCCCCTCCCGCTTCGGAAAGGACACCCCTCATGAGCGAGCAATCACCCCAGGAGCGACGGCGCCAGCCACTAGGGCGTGTCTCCTAATTGGCGTAGCCAGGTCAGGATTGCGCAGAGCGTGACGGCGGCGCGGTAGGTGATCGCGAGTTTGTCGTATCGGGTGGCCAGAGCTCGCCACTGCTTGGCCAGCGCGAAGAATCGCTCGACGACGTTGCGGTCTTTGTAGAGGTCGGCGTTGAGTTTCGGAGGCCGGCCACCGCGGGAGCCTCGGCGTTTGCGGGAGGCGATGGTGTCGCTCTTCTCGGGGATGGCCGCGGTGATTCCACGGGCGCGGAGCTGGCGGCGGATCGTGCCGGACGAGTACGCCTTGTCGGCGATCACCGCGTCGGGACGGGTGCGAGGCCTGCCCCGGCCAGGGCGCGGGACGTGGATGTCGGCCAAGACCTGTTCGAGCATCGCGCCGTCGTGTCGTTGGCCGCCGGTGACCACACTCGCCAGCGGCCGGCCGCGACCGTCGACGGCGCTGTGAATCTTGGTGGTCAGCCCGCCGCGGGAGCGGCCAATGCCGTGACCTGCAGGTTCACAGTCCAGGAAGGGGCGGTTCTTGTGATTCGATCGTGCCCCCTGTGTCCTGATCAGGGCGCGCTGTGTTTGTGCCGTGCTGGTGGGCTCGGCAGATGGTGGCATCTACCGAGACGTTCCAGTCGATCTTTCCGGCCGCATCGGCCTCGGCAAGGATGGCCTGCAAGACTCGGTCCCACGTGCCGTCTCGGGCGTAGCGGGCGTGACGCTTCCAGACCGTCTGCCAGGCCCCGAACTCCTCCCGCGGCAGGTCCCGCCAGGGAATTCCTGCTCGGTAGCGGTAGATGATGCCCTCGACGACCTTGCGATTGTCGCGGAACGGATGCCCCTGCCGTCCTTCGTTCGAGGGCAGCAGGGGCTCGATCCGTGCCCACTGCTCATCGGTGAACTGGCGAAAACGTGACTTCGTCTGTCCCATCCGGCCACGGTCTCGCGAGTCAACACTCAACTATGGGAGACACGCCCTAGCCGGTTTTTCGGGATTCATGGTGCGCAACCGTTGAGGCGGTGTGGGATATGCATGTCAGGGGCCTGCCGTCCCCGAAGGGTGACGGCGGAGAAAAATGCCTGCTCCTGCTGGGAACAGGGGCAGGCCTCACCTAGGGCATCGAGAGGCCCTGGGCACGCTGTGGCAAGCGACACCGACCTTAGCGGCACGAAGGGGCCTGCGCGATGAGACCCCCAATGTCGGTGGGGTCCTTCGTGATCACTTCTTTCACTCTTTGATCCACGTCATGGTCTCGCGGTGATCATCTTCCTACCGTGACAGGCAAGGCCGCGAACGGCCGTGACCACAGGAAAGAAATTCACGAGGAGAGGAAGCACACGATGTCGAAGGTATACGTGTTCAACGAGTACGGCGGCCCGGAAAACCAGGAACTGATCACCCGCAACACCCCCCAGCCAGGCCCGGGAGAACTCGGGGTCAAGGTCCACGCGGCCGGGGTCAACCCGCTTGATTGGAAGGTCCGTTCCGGGGTTGCCGGAACCCCGCGAGAGCTTCCGGCACCCCTGGGCGAGGAGGCCTCCGGGATCGTCACCGCCGTTGGAGACGGTGTGGAGGGCTTCGCGGTCGGCGATCAGGTGCTCGGCCTGGTGGCCCCCGGCGTCGGCGGATATGCCGAGGACACCCTGCTGGTGGCAGAGAGTACCGTGCTCAAGCCGGAGGAGATCTCGTTCACCGACGCCGCCGCGATCCCGGTCGCTGGGGCGAGCGCCTACGCCGGGACTCACCAGGTCGAGCTTGAACCAGGCCAGTCGTTGCTGATAAATGGGGCCGGTGGTGGGGTCGGGCTGATGGCCGCGCAGATCGGACGGGTCCACAAGTTCCAGGTCGTCGGCGTCGACCACGAGGACAAGCGCGAACTCATCGAATCCACCGGTGCTATCTTCGTCGCCACCGGCGACGCCGTCGCGGAGCAGGTGCGTGCGCTGCTCCCCGACGGTGTGGACCTAGTCTTCGACCTAGTCGGCGGGGAGGCGTTGCGGGTGGTTGCTCCCTTAGCGAAGAATCCGGCGCACGTGATCTCGGCGGCTGATGCTGCCACCGTGGAAGAACTCGGTGGACAGGTGCTGCGCCGCACCCCGGAAATGGTCGGACAGATCACCGGGGTGGTCCAGTACGGGCTGGTCGACCCGAAGGTCGATACGACCTACCCGCTGGAACAGGCCGGTAAGGCCCTAGCCCACGTTGAGCAGGGCCACGCCCGCGGCAAGATCGTCCTCGAGCTCATCACCTCCCAGGACTAACCAGACAACCAGAACGACCGCGGAGGAGAAACCCGCGTAGGCGCGGCCAGCCGGGTAATGGCAGGGGCGTTGCCTGGTCCCAGGACTGTTGGGCCGACGAACGAGAGGTTCCCCCCTGCCCACTGACGCATCTTCGCCCACATGGACCAGATCAACGCCGCTCTACGCCCCTGGAGACCACCTGCGCGCCTACTGAAAGGCATACAAGCACGTCCAGCCCCGGGCACGGTTAGGGTTATCCTCATGGCAACCGATGACCTCAGCCAGGCCTACAACTCACCGAACTTCGACCCGGAAGCCCTGCTCGGAACGATCATCTCGGCCGATGACCCTGACCGAGCGCTCATCGAATCCTGGGCCGCCAACGTCGACGGGGCGATCCTCGATGTCGGTTCTGGCACGGGACGGTGGACCGGTCACCTCGCCAACCTCGGACACAGGATCGAGGGACTGGAACCGGCAACACGGCTCGTGGAGCTGGCTCGCCAGACACACCCCTCGGTGACCTTTCACCACGGCACCATTGCCGATCTGTCGGACTCACCGAAGCGTTGGGCAGGCATCTTGGCCTGGTACTCGCTCATCCATATGGGACCTGACGAGTTGCCGGCAACACTGGCTTCACTGCGCGCGGTGGCCGAGGACGACGGTGTCCTCCTCATGTCCTTCTTTTCCGGACCCCGTCTCGAACCGGTGCAGCATCCAGTGGTCACCGCCTACCGGTGGCCACTGCCCGACATCACCCAGGCACTAGAACACGCTGGCTTCGAGGTCACGGATAGCCACTGGGATCCTCGGTTCCCCCATGCCTATCTCACCGCCGAGGCCAGCAAGCAGAATCTCTAACAACCTCAACCTACTCGGAGGGGACACCCCCGATGCGGACCTAAAATTCCATACCTGCCCACCTGGACAAACAGATCATAGGCGGACAACCGTAATAGACGACTCGACCTCAGCAAAGGGAGCAATCACTGAGAGAAGGTAAACCGGATCTCCTTCGGCATGATGTGGACAGCCGTGAAAGCTGGATCCGCCACAATCTTGTGCCAGACATCGGCGGGAATAACGAGACTGTCTCCCGCACTCACCCCATGATCTGCGTCAGGGAACTTAAAGATGCATCGCCCCTCGGTGACGACAAGGACTGACTCGACAGAGGCCCGGTGCCTGGGCCAAGAAACTCCCTCCGTCGCTTCCATCCGCTTGGTGACAAACAGTGTTCCTTCTTCTAACGGCGTCACCTGAGGTCGTCCTGTAGATTCCATCTTGAAATTCCTTCGTCACACATCAATCACTTGAGGGATTTGATTCCCGACTTGCCATGCGCCACCCTACCGGGCCTGCCAACACCAGTTTGCCGTATCACGTGGCGCATCCCAGAGGTTCCGGAAAAGGTATTGCACCTCCGGCCCCATGAGTCGGTCCAGATCTCCATAGCCCGCTTCGTCAGCTATTGCCGCATGACTAAGGGTGTCTCAGTTTCTTGGAACTGAAACAGGGGACGGCCCCGGGCAAGACCGCCCTATGTGGCACACCAATATTGTCCGCAGAGTTCCTTGGGTTGAAGAAACCCTACACAACAACACGGGACTGACAGACCGGGAAAAATCCAAAGCAGATACTGGGCTGAATTATGCGGCCGCCCTCTTTCCCGACTCCAACGAGCACCAAGCGCAAAATACTCCTTCCTCATTAAGTGAAAGCCCATCTAGTTCTTTCGCGCTATCAAGTACACGGGCTCACTAGAGCCGAAACGGACCGGGCCCGAGAGAAAAGCCGGGGTTGCCCGTGCCGCGGCTTAGGGCTTCGCAATTTCCTAGAGCCGTTCCCTGTTGAGACTTCGAGGGCGGGAATGTCCTGAGGAGGGGCCGATGAGCGTAGCCTTTCCTATTCATACTTTGGTCTAACCATTAATGAGTGGAGACTGGCCATCATTTCGGGGGTAGTTCCCAAGCGAGCTTAGACTGGGGCCATGAATTCCCCATTGCTTGAACTGACGTTGCCAGAGGACGTCGACGTGCGGACCTCGCTGATAGAGCGCACCAAGTACGCCTCCGATGCATCGCACTATTTGAATGTTCCCCAGGCTGTCATCGTGGCTAAGAATGCGGGGGAGGTGGCGCAGGCTTTCGCCGAGGGCGCCGCACGAGGAGTGCCCGTGACCCTGCGCTCCGGCGGAACGTCCTTGGCTGGTCAGTCCTCGGGAGAGGGCATCTTGGTCGATGTTCGTCGGCACTTCAAGAGTGTCGAGGTCCTCGACCGTGGCCAGCGCGTGCGCGTGCAGCCCGGATCGACTATTCGCTCGATCAATGCGCGGCTCAACCTTTATGGGCACAAGCTGGGCCCAGACCCGGCTTCGTCTAGCGCGGCGACCATCGGCGGCGTCATTGCCAACAACTCCTCCGGAATGGCCTGCGGTACTGAGTTCAATACTTACCGCACCCTGGAATCGATGACCTTCATTCTGCCCTCGGGCACCATGATCAACACCGCGGATGCGGATGCCGATGATCAACTGGCGCGCCAAGAGCCGGAGTTGGTGGAGAGCCTCATTCGCCTGCAGCGCCGCGTGCGCGATAACGCGGAATCGGTGGCCACTATTCGCCGCCACTTCGCCCTCAAAAACACCATGGGTTATGGCCTCAACTCTTTCCTAGACTTTGATAGCCCGGTCAAGTTGCTCGAGCACCTCATCATCGGTTCGGAGGGCACCTTGGCCTTCGTCGCCGAGGCCGTATTCCGTACCGTGCCGATCTCCAAGTTCGCTACCACCACCGTCGCGGTATTCGACGATCTTGATTCGGCCACCCGTGCGCTGCCGGATCTGCTCGATACCGGCGCCGCCACCCTCGAGCTCATGGATTCCTCTTCCATCAAGGTGGGCCAAGCACTCAAGGGAGTGCCGGAGGCTATCACCGGCTTCGATGTGGATAAGCAAGCCGCCCTGCTCATTGAGTACCACGCCAATGAGGCCGAGGAGCTGCATTCCCGCGAGCAGGCTGGTGCGAAGCTCCTGTCTGAGCTGCCTTTGCGTTCCCCGGCGGCTTTCTCCCAAGACGCGGTCGATAGGGCCGTGGCCTGGGCATTCCGTAATGGTCTCTATGCCTCCGTTGCCGGTGCCCGCAAGTCCGGCACCACGGCACTGCTGGAGGATGTCGTCGTCCCCGTGGGCGATCTAGCACCCACCTGTGAGTCCCTCCAAGAGCTTTTCGTACGCCACGGCTACGATGACGCGGTCATCTTCGGCCACGCTAAGGATGGCAACATCCACTTCCTCTTGACCGACCGCTTCGAGGGCGATGAGGCGCTGGGCCGCTACAACGACTTCAACGAGGGTCTGGTTTCCCTCATCCTCAGCGCGGAGGGCAACCTCAAGGCTGAGCACGGCACCGGCCGCGCCATGGCACCTTATGTGCGCCGCCAGTACGGCGACGAGCTCTATGAGGTCCACCTGGAGCTCAAGCGTGCCTGCGATCCCCGCGGCATCATGAACCCGGGCGTCATCATCGATGAGGACCCAGAAGCGCACATTAAGAACATCAAGCTCAACCCGCAGGTGGAAGAGCGCATCGACAACTGTGTCGAGTGCGGTTACTGTGAGCCGGTGTGCCCGTCCCGCAACCTGACCATGACCCCGCGTCAGCGCATCGCCGTTCGTCGCGCCTGGGTCAAGGCTGTGGAGGAAGGCCGCACGGCCGATGCCGAGGAGCTCGCGCACGATTACGAGTACCAGGGCATCGATACCTGCGCGGTGGACTCCATGTGTGTCACCGCCTGCCCGGTCGGCATCGATACCGGCAAATACGTCAAGGAGCTGCGCGCCAAGCGCAATAATAAGGTGCTCTCTACCGGTTGGGCGGCCGCAGCTCAAGCCTGGCCTGCTGTGCCGGCAGTGGCGTCGGTGGCCTTGACCGGAGTTTCTTTCCTGCCCACCGGGCTGGTGAAGAAGATTACGGATGTCGGACGCGCGCTGGTCGGCGATGACGTCATGCCGCAGTACCAGCCGGAGCTGGGCAAGGGCGGCAAGCTGCGCTCGCGCATGGGCACGCTGGTGGGAGACAAGACTGCCACTCCTACCGCCGTCTACGTCCCGGCCTGCGTCAATACCATGTTTGGCCGGGCCGAGGGCGGGGATAATATTGGCACCTCCAACGCCTTCATTGCCTTGCTTGAGCGTTCCGGGCAGTCCCTCATGGTTCCCAAAGAGATTGACTCGATGTGCTGCGGCACCCCGTGGACCTCGAAGGGTATGACCAAGGGGCACGAGATCATGGAACAGCGCGTTCAGCACATCTTGCTCCACGCCACCGATCACGGCCGTCTGCCTGTTATCTCTGATGCCTCGAGCTGTTCCGAGGGCTTCAAAGCCATGGCGGAGAAGGTCGGAATCACCGTCATCGATGCAGTCGCTTTCACTGTCGATCACATCTTGCCGCAGCTTGAGGTTAAGCATCCGCTCGAATCGCTGACAGTGCACCCAACCTGTTCCTCGAAGCACTTGGGCATTATCGACGACTTGGAGACCGTCGCGCGTGCTGCGGCCAAGGAAGTTCATATTCCGGTTGATTGGAATTGCTGTGGTTACGCGGGTGACCGTGGCATGCTGCACCCAGAGCTTACCGCCTCGGCAACTCAGGCAGAGGCGGCGGAGGTCAAGGAGCTAGATTCGCTCTACCACGCGTCCTTGAACCGTACGTGTGAGCTGGGCATGGAGCGCGCTACCGGCCGCGAGTACGAGCACGTCCTAGAGCTGCTCGAGATCGCCAGCCGCTAGCACTTAAAGTGCTAGCGGCTAAAGCGTCAGTGCTTAAAGCGCGGGGGAGAGGCCGGCATCCTGCTGGCCGCTCACGCGGTAGAGGTGCTCGTTAACAAACTCGCCCACGCCCCAGCGTGCGAGCTCGCGGCCATAGCCGGAGCGGTTAACTCCGCCAAAGGGGAGGCCCGCACCGGTTACGGAATGCTCGTTGACGAAGGTCATGCCGTCATTTAAGCGCTGGGCCACCGCGAAGGCGGCATCCAGATCAGTGCCCCACACGGAGCTAGAGAGCCCGTAATCGGAGTTGTTGGCTATCTCGATCGCCTCCTCCACGTCCTTCGCCTTGTAGATGATGGCCACGGGACCGAAGATCTCGTTGCAGCCGACGTCGGCTGTGGGGTCGACATCGCTAAGCAGCGTCGCCTCCATGTAGGCACCGTCACGGTCTAGCTTCTTGCCACCCACGCGGATGGTGGCGGTTCCCTCCTGTGCCGCCTTGTCTAGGCGCTCGACAATCTCGTCGCGCGCCCCGATGGAGGAAAGCGGCCCAAGATCAGCCTTATCGTCCTCATAGGTGCCGACCTGCATGGCGCCGATCTTCTTCTCGAGATAATCGACGCTGCGATCGTAGAAGTCCTCCAAGACAATGAGGCGCTTGGGCGCATTGCAGGCCTGGCCGGTGTTGTACATGCGGATCAGGGTGAACTGGTCGAGGACCCACTCCAGGTTGTCATCATCGATGACGAGGAAAGGATCGTTTCCGCCCAGCTCCAGAACGCTCTTCTTGTAATTCTCGCCGGCGGTCTTAGCCACCGCAGCACCGGCAGCCTCGGAACCAGTGAGGGAGACGCCCTTAATGCGCTTATCCGCCACGAAAGCGTCCATCTGGGAGCCCGAAGCGTAGATATTGATAAAGGCGTCCTGGGGTAGGCCGGCCTCCTCGAGGAGATCCTGGCAGGCCTGCGAGGAGAGCGGGCAAATCGAGGCGTGCTTGAGCACGATGGTATTGCCCAGCAGTAGGTTCGGTGCCGCAAAGCGCGCGACCTGGTAGTAGGGGAAGTTCCACGGCATGATGCCGAGCAGCGGGCCTAGAGGTTCCTTGCGCACGACGGTCTTATCGGCGCCTTGCGCCGGGAGGTACTCGTCCGCGAGCAGCTCGTGGGCGTGTTCGGCGTACCAGCGATAAATATCCGCCACGATCTGGACCTCTGCCTTGGCCCAGCGGGTGAGCTTGCCCATCTCGCGGCCGATGTGATCAGCCAACTCATCGGCGCGCTCCTCATAGAGGTCCGCGGTGCGGGCCAGGATGGCCGCGCGCTCGCTGATATCCGTGTCCTTCCACGACGCAAAGGCCTGTGTAGAGCGGTCCAAGATGTCGTCGCGCTCGGTGTCGTCGATACGGTTGAACTCTTGTTCTTTCTTTCCGGTACTGGGGTTTTCGATAGCAAATGTACTCATGTGTGCCCTGTGTAGTCGCCATGCTCACATCTCGCAATGACCTCCCCTCATAGCCACGGTATGCGCGCCGCCGGGAGGACCTGCTTCCTCGCAGCGGAGTGGTGCTTTCCCCACCTGCGGAATAATGTGGTGGTCCATGCAAGAAAATACCGAGAACCCCGCCGAAATTGTCGTCAGCGCTGTCGTCTTCCGCGACTCAGCCGGCAAGGTACTCACCGTGCGAAAGAGGGGAAGCATGCTCTTTCAGCTCCCCGGCGGAAAGCCGGAAGCAGGGGAGAGCCCCCGCACCACGGCAATGAGGGAGGTTGCCGAAGAAATCGGCGTAGCGATTCCGCCCAGCTCCTTGCATCCTTTAGGTAAGTTCAGCGCACCTGCTGCCAACGAGCCACGGTGCAGCGTGACAGCGACAGTCTTTTGCCATTCCGGCTCCGTAGAACCGCATATCGATGCGGAGATCGAAGAGATGGCCTGGGTCAATCCTTCGCATCCGGATCGGCCGTTGGCGCCGCTTTTGGCGCAGAAGGTGCTCCCCGCCATTTAGCCTTCTCCTGCTCCGACTTCCGGTGATTGCGGATAGCCAGGATACCTATCACCAAGCCGATGAAGATGGGGACCCAGATCTTCGAGTAGTCGAGGAGAAAGAGTACCCACTCCGGCAGTTGCGGGATGTCGAAGTGTGGCAGAGACGGCAGCGGGGGCCAGTCCGGCACAGGCAGGTGAATCTGCGGCAGGGCGGGAAAGTTGATATCGAAGGAAGGTAGGCGCAAGTTCCAGTCGGGGAAGAAGCTCAAGATCCATTTAATCAACCGGCCCAGCAGCGGCCCGAGGATCACAACTGCCAGCGCCCAACCGCCCTTGCCCAGCCCGGCCAAAAGCGGATAGGCCACCCGCTTGAAGCCGCTGTCCTCCATCTCTTTTCGGCGTTTCTCACCGCGGCTTCCCGGCGGGGCCGCGAACTCGACCACCTGAGAGCCTTGGCGGTATTCCACGTTGAGGATATCGTTGAGAACGCTGGCCTGAATATAGACGTGTGGCTTGTTGCGATTGACCAAGGCATAAGTCGAGGCCAATGTTCCTAAATCCGCAGCTTTCTCTAGCGCGATCCGGCCCGTCGATACCGTGGCATAACGCGCCCGTACCTCGCCATTGACCTTGAGCTGCAGCCGCACCGAGGGGTTGGAGGCAAAGCGTTTGATGCGCTCGGGCAGTTTGGCATCGGGACCCGCCTCGATGAAGTCAGGTCCTGTTGTTTCTTGCTTGGCCCCAGACTCAGCCTTGGTCTTGTTCTTCTGTGGCCAGTCGGGATAGAGCTGGGCGAATTCCGAGTCATATCCCCGCTCGACCTCGATGAGTCCGAGTTCAGGGTGGTTGAGTGACCAGGTTTCCATCAGCGTGCACCCTCTTCGGAATTCTCCACGGCAGGGGAGTCTTTGGTTGTGGGTTTCTCGGGGCGAATCCTCGCGCCCAGCCACTGGCCCACAACGAGCAGGATCAGGGCGCCGAGGACGTAGACCCAGGTCCCAGAGTTGTAGAACATCCGCGTGGCCTGCCAAAAGATGGCGGCGCTGATCAACGGGAAGGAGAGGTTGAAGCGGAATACAGCGCCGTCAACAAGCCCCAGACCGAGGGCGATGAGCGGCAGGGAAACCAGCGTGACGATTGTCGCGGCATCTGGGCTGAGCAGCGCTGCAACCGGGAATGGTAAGACCAAAAATGCCAATACCGGACCCAGATAGGTCAGGTACTGACGCGCAGTTCTGCCGCCCGGTTCCGCATCGTTGGTGTTCTCAGACATGGTGTCGAATATAGGTTACAAAGGGCAACGCTATCCATTCTGGGTGCTAGGCAGCAGGCCAAGGGGGAACCAGCCATTGCTTCAATTGTCTGGCCGGCATCGATAACTATGCTGGCCGCATCAGGGCGATATTCCTCGGTAAATCGACTTCTTTATCCCATTTGAACATTTTTCCTCAAAACCTCACGGTCTTGCTAGTTTAGGTGTCCACAACAAGAGGGTAACCCCACTGTGAGCAAACGGAAACTAGTCAGAATAAATCTTTGACCTGTGTCCCACATCTACAACAATTACGATGACGTGTTCATCTACGATGTCAGCAACAACTCGGTAGCCCCAACTCTCCACCGCCACAAACCTGTCTTGTTCGAGGTCAGGGCTTTTCCGCGCTGCCGCGGATTGTCTAAGTTAGAAAGCTCTCGGAGAAACTTAACTACCCGCAGTTTATTGCGTCTATCGAGTTTTTTGAAGGACTTTGCTGCGCGGGGAGAAAACCTAATCTCCCAGTCCACACTCATTCTCCAGCTGCTCCAGCGACGCCGTCTCTACCTCGCCTCGGCGAATCTCGGCAGCTTCTTCTTCCAACAGATACACATACTCAAGTTGGTCAAGGTGTGCACCGAGCGCCTCACGGAGATAAAATGATCCCGGTCGCCCTGTGCGCTGGGACAATCTATCGAGACGGAGTTTTTGCTCGTCATCAATACGCAGGCTAATTACTGAACCACTCATGTAAACATGTTTTCACTGATAGTGTGAAAAGTCCCGCGTCCTCTCCTATCAACTTCCATCCGTCATGCTGACTGGCAAAACTTTACTTCGGGCTCACCTTGGGCCTGCTCGCAAAACGTGGGAGGTCAGCTAAGCGGCTCTCAGACTCGGTATGCCGGGGATAAGGCTGTAGAAAATGGCTAGGATGGTGGCCACAGTGGCGAGGATCGATGTGAACGATATGCAAGGCACCACCGCCGCCGAGAGCGTGGGCTCTACCGTCGACGTCATCGTTGGAGCCATCGACGGTGAGGGCCGCTGCGCGCATTGGCATTCCGCGGTGGACGTGGTGGCGAACAGGTGCGCCACCTGCAATAAGTGGTTCGCGTGCTCGTTGTGTCACGCGGAGATAGCTGATCATCCCTTCGGCCCTATGCCGCTAGACGTTCCTGCCGCGATGTGCGGAGCCTGCGGACACACCATGAACTATCACGAGTATTCTGCTGCCACCTCCCGCTTGGCCCGCCCAGCCTGCCCCGCCTGTGGGCACGGATTCAATCCTGGCTGTGGGCTGCACGCCGGCATCTACTTTGAGCTCTAGATCTGTTCCGCGTGTGGCTTAGGCGGAAAGGAAGCGGTGCACCAGGCTGTCGTAGCCGCGCACGGTGAGCTCGAGGTCCTCGAGGTAGAGGTGCTCGTCGTGGCTGTGTAGCTGCGAATTGGCGCTGGCCATATCGCGGTTAGCGGCGTGCAGGGCAAAGCCATAGGCGTTGCCACCCAGCCGGCGGGCAAAACGCAGATCGGAGCCGCCGGTGGCTAGGACGGGGAGGACATCCTTGTCGGGGAAGAATTCCTTGGCGGTGGCTTCGATGGCATGCCACAGGGCGGTATCGGTGGAGGATTGGGTGGCGTCCTCAGTGATGAGGTGCTCGATCTCCACCTCATCGGCGAGATCACCTAAAGCTGTGCGCAGGAAATCATCGAGGTCATCCTGGGTTTGACCAGGGAAGGGGCGAATGTCCATCTCGAGGTAAGCATGGGAGGGAAGCACGTTGATGGCGTTGCCGGCACGCAGGACCGTCTCCGCGATGGTGGTGTGGCTAAAGGCATGGGCGTAGGCTGCCAGGGAGCCGAAGGCGCTGTAGTCCCCAGTGCCATCGATAAGCGCGGCCTCAGTGGCCGAGTCGAAGCCGAAGGTGCGGACGAAACCTTCCCAGACCTCGTTGGATACCGCCGGGGGCTCGGCGGCGGCGATGCGGCGGGCCACCTCGCCTATCTTGACGATGGCGAAGTCCTTCCCGTAGGGTGTGGAGCCGTGCCCGGCGTCGCCGTGGACGTGCAGGCGGCGCTGGCCAGCGCCCTTTTCCCCGACGTTGAAGGCGATGGCGCCCGGCAGGTGACTCCCGCCCGTCTCGGAGAGGCAGTTCTTCCAAGAGAAGGCGTCAGGGTGGTTCTCCACGAGCCACTTGCCGCCGAGTCCGCCGCGCGCCTCCTCATCGGCCATGCCCACAAAGGTCAGCTCGCCGCCGGGGTTACCCTCCTGGGCCACCTTCTTGGTCACTGCGGCCATTGAGGCGGTGATAAAGAGCATGTCTACGGCGCCACGGCCGTAGATTTTTCCATCCTCAATGAGCGCCTCGAAGGGGGGTTTGCTCCACTTGGGGGCGTCGATAGGCACAACATCCGTGTGGCCGAGCAATGTCAGTGGCTCCTTGGAGGGATCCCCGGGGACGGTAAAGGCGATGGAGACGCGGGTGGGGTGGGATTCGAAGCGCTGGATCTTGACTGGGGTATCGGCGAAGAAGCGCTCGAGGGTGTCGGCGTTGCGGACCTCGTTGCCCGAGTCGGGGGTGAGATCATTGACGCAGGCGTTGCGGATGAGTTCCTGCAGGAGTTCTAGGGTTTCTTCATAAAGGTTCATGGTGGCTAAGGGTAATACTCTTGGCGGATATGCGAGCCTTTAACCAAACCTGAACGCTGTTCAAGTATGGTGCTTTTCATGAGCATTATAGATATCGCCCGGACCAAGACCCTCGAGCAGGGCATCGGCCTCAACGAGGAAGAGATCCTCCAGGTACTGCGCGTGCCCGATGAGCAGCTGGAAGAAATCGCCGACGTTGCCCACCAAACCCGCCTCAAGTGGTGCGGGCCTGATGTCTCCGTGGAGGGAATCATCTCCATCAAGACCGGCGGCTGCCCGGAAGATTGCCACTTCTGTTCCCAATCCGGACTCTTCCAATCCCCGGTCCGCGCCGTGCGCCTCAACATCGCCGAGCTAGTCGAGGCGGCGCAGAAGACCGCCAAGACTGGCGCCACCGAGTTCTGCATCGTCGCCGCCGTGAAGTCCCCCGATGATAACCTCCTTGACCAGGTGGGTGAGGCCATTGCCGCCATCAACGATGCGGTAGACATCGAGATCTCCTGTTCCCTGGGCACGCTCACCCGCGAGCAGGCGCAGCGCCTCAAAGACATGGGTGCCCAGCGCTACAACCACAACCTGGAGACCTCCCGCTCCTTCTTCCCTAACGTTGTGACCACCCACAGCTGGGAGGAGCGCAAGGACACCCTCGACCACGTCCGCGCCGTGGGCATGGAGGTCTGCTGCGGCGGCATCATCGGCATGGGTGAATCCGTGGAGCAGCGCGCCGAATTCGCCGCACAGCTCGCGGAAATTGACCCCTGTGAGGTGCCGATGAACTTCCTCGACCCGCGGCCTGGCACCCCCTTCGCGGATCGTCCCTTGGTTCCCCTCGGCGAGGGGCTGCGCGCCGTGGCGGCCTTCCGCTTGGCGATGCCGCGTACCACCCTGCGCTTCGCCGGCGGCCGAGAGCTCTCCCTCGGTGACGACGGAACGGAAAAGGGCCTGCTCGGTGGCATCAACGCCATCATCGCCGGCAACTACCTGACCACCCTGGGCCGCCAGATTGAAAAGGACGTCGACATGCTGGGGCGCATCGATCTGCCGATCAAGGCGCTCTAATGCGCACGAGCTCATCCACCGAGCTGGCCGCCGCCGTCCTGGCGGGGGAGACCCCAATCTTCCACCCCAATACAGGCGAGCCCTTCGGGGAAGTCACGCACCTGCACCCGGCGGCCGCCGCCGGTTTAGACGTGCCGCGCTACTGCCAGCTGTGCGGGCGGCGCATGATGGTTCAGGTGCGCCCCGATGGCTGGCTGGCGCAATGCTCTCGGCACGGTGAACTCGATTCCGAGTGGCTCTATGAGGAGAAACTGCCGGACTAGGGTTTCACCCCAGCGTGATTAGACTGGGGGACATGGTTTTCGAGGATGCGGCAGTAGATCATGCCCACCAATCCGCGCTGCGTTCGATCGCGCGCGTAGTTAAAGAGACTGCCCCGCACACCCCCAGCGCGCAGGCCTTGCAGGAAGTGACCCAGCAACTGCGCCGCGGCGGGGTCATGGTGCTCACCGGGGCAGGCATCTCGACCGATTCTGGGGTTCCCGATTACCGCGGCCCCAACGGTAGCCTCAGCAGGCACCGCCCGATGACCTACCAGGAGTTTCTCCACGATCCGGCGGCCTCGCACCGCTACTGGGCGCGCAGCTTCCTGGGCTGGCGGGTCATGCGGCAGGCGCGTCCCAACCGTAGCCACTTCGCCCTCGTTGAGCTGGAGCGCGCCGGGCTAATAAGCGGTGTGGTTACCCAAAACGTCGACGGCCTGCATAAACAAGCCCGAACGCGCAATCTTATCGCTGTCCACGGTGACATGGAGGAAATCGTTTGCCTCAACTGCGGCTACCGCGAGGAGCGCGGTGTATTCGACGCGCGGCTTGCGGCGGCGAATCCCGGCTACGCCGACAGCGTCATCGTGGCCTCCCAAGAGGTTAATCCAGACGGCGATGTCACGCTCAGTGCCGCTGACGTCGCCCGCTTCAACATGGTGGGCTGTAGGAATTGCGGCTCGGTATTGCTCAAGCCCAACGTGGTCTACTTCGGCGAATCGGTCCCAGCCCCCGTGAAACAGGCCGCCGACAAGCTCCTGGAGGACTCGGACTCGCTGCTCGTGGCCGGTTCTTCCCTGGCCGTGATGAGTGGCCTGCGCTTCCTTCTCAATGCCCGCAAGGCTGGCAAGAGGGTCTCCGTCATCAACGGTGGCCCGGGCCGTGGCGATGAACGCGTCGATACCTTGTGGCGCACGCAGCTGGGCCCGGCTTTCGACGCCATTATTGATGAGTTGAGGCTTTAGGGTTGCGCTGTTATGTCCAGGGAGTTAGTTGATCTGCTCGAGCAGCGTGCGCACGATGGCATGTACCCGCTTGTCCATGGGCATGTCTTCGTGCAAGACCACTGCTCGGCGGTCGAAGTCCTGGACGTAGATATTGCGTACCGTGCCTTCGGGCGCATGGCGTGGATCAAGAAAGCAGGTCTCAGGGGGCACGACCACGGCATCGCTGCGGGTTGCTATGCAGGTATAGCTCACGCCTGGTTCCAAGTCTCCGTCCCGGTTGACTGCGAGCAGGGTCTCGCTGCCGACAATCTGCTCCATTCCAGCCGGACCGAACCAGCTGTCGATGATCGAGCGCATCACCGATTCTTGGCGTGGTCCTCGCACGAGCCGGCTGGCGATGCCGCCTTGGGTGGTCCCGTGGTTCGGGGAGCTGATGCAGATAAGGTGGCGCACGTGATCCGCACCGCCGTCTATGCGCATCCAATAGCGAGCCAGCAGGCCACCTTGGGAGTGGCCGATGAGAATCGCTTTCTCGGCGCCAGTGACCTCAAGTACCGCCTCGATATAAGCGCCGAGCTGCTGCGAAGATTGCGGGAGGGGTTGCGTGGCACGGTTGCCGTAGTCAGGGGCGAAGACCGCCCAGCCATCGGCGCGAAGCTGGATGCCGAGAATCTCCCAGATCCCCTTGGTATCGCAGGTTCCGTGGATCAAGATGACCGGCCATGGGCGCTCCTTGCTGGGGCGGGCTGCCCAATCATCCTCGAAGATGCCGCGCGGTTTGAAGCGCGCGCCTAGGGGGAGGCTCGCCGCCGTGGCTATTCCGAGGGCTGCCTCACCAGGGGTTTCGTCACTATTCTGGTGGAGGAGATCCCCAAAGCCACGCCGCTCTTGCCGCAGCCGGCCAGCGATTTCGGCGGCCACATCCTCGCGGAGGCGACTCGGCGGCGCCGGGGAGACTATGCCGATGCGCGGGGAATCAACTGCCGGGGGAGCAGTTACTTCCGTGTCGTTGGAAGCATCTTCGCTGGGGTCGGCGCGCCAAAATCGGCCCAGTTGTTCGGAGATAGTGGCGCGGAGTTCCGCGATCGGATCAGTTGGCATCGCCGCCATCCTACCTGTTGTTGCTGCTAGGTGCCTGTTGTGGGATCTTTTTTAAAGCAAGATTAAAAGAGATTGGCCCGAGGGGTTGACCATCAACCAAAAGGTTTATAAACTAAGGCTTGCCTAATCACGGGTCGTTGTTTGGGGGGAGATGCGCTCCACTTCTCCGCTAAGCACCGAAGATTAGTCATGGGGAGAGAGCCCGCTAGTGTGCAGCTAGCGGGCTTTCATTATTTCTGTATCTTAGACACGTTGTGCGGGCTAATGCTCAGAATGTGTTGTTTTGCAGCGCCATCTAGTTGCCTCCTTGGACAGCGTCCTGTTTAATTTTCCCTTTACACACGCGGCATAGAGGCTGGCTTTTGGAACAAAGAACAGGAACTCGTAGCTACTAGCATGCTCTTGGCCTAAAGCGCGGTATTGACCGCATAAAGGGCGTTTATATTCCAACAGGGAATATAAATCCGGGATTTACGCACGCTCACCAGCGTAAAGAGGAAGATCTAGACACACTTCCTGCACCTTAGCCCCCTCACCCTGATTTAGACCGCGCTACTGAATGAAACGTCGAGTTCATCAGCAAGCTATGTCAGCGCCCCTCTGGGTTCACCGCGCGCCGCTATGTTGTCACAGGTGCCCCGCAAGCGTTGCGGTTTTAAGCGCACTCGGATCGTCCGGCACGTACCTGCCGGTTGCTTATCGCATCCCCAACATCACTTGCAAGGAGTTTCCTCATGGCAGCAATCAGCTTCCACAATGTTTTTTGTGACTATCCAGGTGCGGACCGTTCCGCAGTCTCCGATCTCAACCTCGATATCGCGGACGGAGAGTTCCTCGTCCTTGTCGGCCCTTCTGGTTGCGGAAAATCCACTACCTTGCGTATGCTCGCCGGGCTGGAGGATGTCACCGAGGGAAACATCAGCATTGACGGCCAAGACGTCACCGGCGTCTCACCCAAAGACCGCGATATTGCGATGGTCTTCCAGAACTACGCTCTCTACCCGCACATGACCGTTGCGGAGAACCTTGAGTTCGGGCTGAAGATCGCCGGAGTCAGCAAGCAGGAGCGCCGCAAGAAGGCGGAAGAAGCAGCCCGCCTGCTCGGCCTCGATGAGCTCTTGGAGCGCAAACCCAAGGAGCTCTCCGGCGGTCAGCGCCAGCGCGTTGCCATGGGCCGAGCAGTAGTTCGTGAGCCAAAGGCCTTCCTCATGGATGAGCCGCTGTCTAACCTCGATGCCCGGCTACGTGTGCAGATGCGCGCTGAAGTCTCGCGTCTAACCAAGCAGCTCGGGGTGACCACGGTCTATGTCACCCACGATCAAACTGAGGCGATGACCATGGGGGACCGCGTTGCCGTGCTGAAGGATGGAGTGCTCCAGCAGGTAGCCAGCCCCGCGGAGCTTTACGATAACCCGGCCAATACCTTCGTGGCGGGGTTCATCGGGTCGCCTTCTATGAGCCTTTTTGATGCGCCGGTCTACGAGGAGGGAATCTTTCTGGGGCGCAATACGGTGCGTTTGCCTGAGGAGCTGCAGGGGATTGAGGGACTAAAGAAGATCACCGTGGGCGTGCGTCCGGAGGATCTTTCCATCAGCGCCGGCCGTGACACTTCTTACTTTGACATGGAAGTTACTGCGGTGGAAGTTCTCGGTTCTGAGGCCTATATCTATGGCACCGCCAAGGTCACCCCCAACTCAGATCCCATTCAGCTGACCGTCCGCACCAATGGCCGCCAGCACCCTGAGGTTGGGGATCTCGTTCCAGTGGAACTCAACGAAAATCACCTGCACTTCTTTGACGCATCCACGGGTGAGCGCCTTTCAAACAACATCTACGTTGCTGCTGTTTAGAAGTTAGCCAACGCCTCGGCGGCAAGGTCCATTTCTCATTGTGTATGGCCCTTGCCGCTTTTGTGATCTCTCCTATGGAAGCCGTACAAATCATGAAATCCCCAGGCTTCGTGGATCTCTTGTGCGAAGCCTTGCATGAGTGCCGAGAGGCTTTGAGTAGAGAGTCGTTGTGTGGCGGTGTCAAACGCGATACCGGAGGTTAACGCCGGGCAAAATCGCGGCGAGATCCAAGGGGCGCAAAAGATTGCCAGATGAATAGAAACTGCCATCTCGCATGCCTAGGCAAAGGGTTGATGAACAATCCCTTGCACGCCAAGCGGAGCATCTAGAGCGGTTATATGGTGTTCTACGGCCCACGAGAAGTGCTGTATTAGCAGCCATAAATCGCCGAGGGAACCTCGTTGCAGGAACCCCTTGTGTCCTTGCCTCTCGTGTCCTTTCTAACCCCCTCTTTGAAAGAGAATTTCCGTATGTCCATCACCGCACCACCACGGGATCCGCTCGCGCAACCCCCGCAGGCGCGCGCGAAGTCTCCCAAGCGGAGGCAGAGGAAGCAGAAGTACAGCTGGAAAGAAAGCCTCGCTTTCTTCCTTTTCGTACTTCCCAACCTCGCCGTCATCCTTATCTTTTCCTATTGGCCCACCATCTATAACGCGTTCTTCAGCCTCGTAGAGTGGGACTTTGTTCAACCCACTATGACGTGGGTGGGATTGCAGAACTACGTCGACCTATTCACTAACCCCGAGTTCCCCAAAATCCTTGCTAACACCCTGATCTTCTCGCTGTTCACTGTGGTGGGCACCTTGGTCGGCGGACTAGGTATCGGCTTGTTGTTGGCTAAGAAGCTCCGGTTTAGCGGAATGGCGCGTACCTTAACCTTCGCCCCGCACATGATTCCCGGCGCCGTCGTCGGCATCTTGTGGTTGTTCATGTTCGATCCTAATTACGGTCTTAGCCGCTGGGCATTCGGCCTCTTTGGTGAGGCCTCCCCGCAGTGGACCTCAACGTCTACGTGGTCGCTGTGGGCCATCATCATCGCCTATTCCTGGCAGCAGATTGGGTTTGTGGCAATCATCTACTACACCGCCATCATCGACCTTCCCAAGCCCTTGTACGAGGCAGCGGCGGTCGACGGGGCGGAGGGGTGGAAGCTTTTTACCAACATGACCATTCCGCTCCTGCGTCCGGTGACTTTCTTCCTGCTCATAACCGGGATCATCGACAGTGCTCAGGCCTTCGACATCATTGCCACCCTCACGGAGGGCGGCCCGGGTGACTCCTCAACCACCTTGACGTGGTCAATTTATGAAGAGGCCTTCCACAACTTTGATATCGGTTCCTCAGCTGCACAATCCATGGTTCTGTTCTTGATCCTCATGGCACTCACCGCCTTCCAGATGCGATACGTCAAAAGGAGCGTGGATTAATCATGACTCTCAGCACCCCTAACGCGCTGCAGCCTCAGGTAAAGCGTTCACTTGCGGGATCGAGCCCTGCTCTCGGCAGCTCCGTGGCTAAGAACAAGAAGTTGTCGGCACCGAACATCGCGGTCATGGTTGTTCTCTACGCACTCCTCGTGCTGACTATGCTGGCGTTTTTCATTCCGCTGTACTGGATGTTTAGTTCCGCGGTGAAGCCGGAATCAGAAATCTATTCCTGGCCCATCTCTTGGATTCCCAGCTCCATCTCGTGGCAGGGCTTCGTCGATGCATGGACCACAGCGCCCTTTGGCCGCTTCTTCCTTAACTCGGTGATCACCAGCACCATCGGTACCGTCCTAGAAGTCACCCTCGCCATCTTCTGTGCCTATGCTTTCGCGTTCATCCGCGCGCCGTTTAAAGGCACGCTTTTCGTCATTCTCTTGGGTTCGATGATGCTTCCCGGTCACGTGACCTTGCTGGTCAACTACATCACCATTGCCAAGCTGGATTGGCTCAACACTTATCAGGGTTTAATCTTGCCCGGCATTGGTACCGCTTTTGTGATGTTCCTCCTGCATCAGCAGATGCAGCAGGTACCGAAGGAACTGATCGATTCCGCCCGCATCGACGGTGCCGGCCACTTGCGCCGCCTGTTTTCGATCGTGCTGCCGATGAGCTCTCCGATGGTCATCACGGCCTCACTCATTGTCTTTATGGGTAAGTGGAACAGCTATGTCTGGCCCCTCATCGTCACCAGCACGGTGGAGATGCGCACCCTGCCAATCGGGCTGAAGTTCCTGCAGAGCCAAGAAGGCTATACCAACTGGGGTTCGGTGATGGCTGGTGCCGTCATCGTCTCCGCACCGATGCTCATCGTGTTCTTCCTCGCACAGAAGCGCATCATCGGCGGCATCAGCGCCGGTGCACTCAAGGGCTAAGCCTTTCACCTCTCATGTACTCCCATCATTCAAGATTCAAGAAAGAAGCACATTTTCATCATGCATAACCACCGTGATCTCATTTTGAGCCGTCGTTCCATACTCGCAGCTATGGGCCTTGGCGCTGCCGGCCTCGGCTTGAGCGCCTGCGTGGGCGTCTCCAGTGAAGGCTCGAAGGGCGCAGACGCCGCCGAGGGCAGTAGCTTACGCGCCGATTTCCAGCAGGCTCCGGTCGAAATCCCTGCGGAGTATAAGGATCGCACCCCCATCGTGTTCTGGGCACCTTTTACCGGCGTCAACTTCGACGCGGTAACGAAGCTTTTCGACGAGTTCAACAAGTCCCAGAGCGACATCTACGCGGCAGCTCAATCCCAAGGCAGCTACAACGATCTCTATCAAAAGTTCACTGCTGCACTGCGCGCTCGCAAGGTACCGGACATCGTATGCTTCCCCGAGCACCGTTGGCTCCAGTACTGGGAGGCCGATGCTTTGGCACCGCTTGACGGTTACTTCGATGATTCCTGGTCTCTCGACGTCTACATGGAGAACTACGTCGGAGAGGGCCAGGTCGGGGACCAAACCTACGTGGTGCCTTTCGCTCGCTCGACCCCGCTGTTCTACTACAACAAGGATCGCTTCCGCGAGGCAGGCCTTCCTGAAGAGGGGCCGAAGACCTGGTACGAGTACGCAGAGATGGCTCCGGACCTGCTGCGTCTCGATGCCGGCGGAAACCCGCTAAGCGCCTTCGCCTTCAGCAACGGTGACCAGTGGTACGGCCAGTCCCACATCTGGGCCTGGGGCGGCAACTTCTCCCGCGATACCACCATCACTGTCGACGAGGGGCCGATGACTGAGTGGCTCGACTGGAAGCGCAAGTTCATCCACACCGACCACTTCGGCTACATGGCGAAGTCCGGTTTCACTGATTTCACTACCGGAATTGCTGCAGCCTGCCACGGCTCTACTGCCTCGCTCGCAGGAGCAAAGAAGACTGCGGAGTTCGAGATTGGTACCGCCTTTATGTTGGGCAAAGACACTGCCGGCCCCAAGGTTCCCACCGGCGGTTCCGGCCTGTCCATTGTGAAGTCGGAGTCCCAAGAACGTCAGGATGCCTGTGCTGAACTCTTCCGTTTCTTGGCTCAGCCTGAGAAATCCGCACAGTGGCACCAAGAGACCGGCTACCTTCCTATCGTGAACGCTGCTCGTGACACCGACATTGTTAAGAAGCTCGTCGCCGAGGATCCGAACTACAAGACCGCGCTCGACCAGGTTCCCAATGCACAGACCGCTGACACCATCACCTGGTGGGAGGCGCCCGTTGAGAAGATCGACGAGGCAATGGCGGCCGTTTATGGCGATAACGCGGATCCCGCAGGCGAGGTCAAGAAGCTCCAGACCGCGTTGGAAGAGAACATGAAGAAGTACGCTGATACCATCACCGAGGTACAGCAGTGAATGAGCAACGCCTCCTAGTCATCTCCGTCGATGCGATGGAGGATGTCGACGCGAACTATGCGCGAACACTTCCCTCCTTCGCGCGCGTGCTCGAGGGCTGTGCCCAAGCACAGATCCGCTCGGTTTATCCCACGCTGACTTACCCGGCCCATTCGGCACAGCTCACCGGCTGCCCGCCGGCGCAGTCCGGAGTGTTTAATAACGTGCTCATGCAACCCGGCATCGATCACCCAGATTGGTTTTGGGACTATTCATTCTTGAATGTGCCTTCTATCTTGGATGCCGCGCATGAGGATGGACGTCGCGTCGCTGCAGTGCAATGGCCAGTCACGGCTGGTGCGCCCTTCGACATCATCATTCCGGAGATCGGAAATGTTGAGTCCACCGGGGGACTGCAGGCAACGATGCACTCGGTGTGTTCGGAGCGTGGCTTCGAGCTCTTTGAGCGGCATCAGGGCAAGATCATCACGGAACCGAAGACCAACCACGGCCCCTTCGCGGCGGCAGTGGGGGCGGATATATTGCGTGAAGATCATCCGGAAGTCATGTTCATTCACTTTGTGGAGCTCGACAGCGCGCGCCACAAGTATGGGCCAACCGGGCCACACGTCAATGCCGCACTCGAGGCCGTTGATGAGCGTCTCGGCGTTCTCTTCGCGGGACTCGATGATTCAGGTCATGCCGAGCAGACCAATATCGTCATTGTTTCGGATCACGGGCAGCTAGAAACACTCCAGCACACCAACCTCAATATCCTTTTCCGGGATCGGGGCTTTTTGAAAACCGATGAGGAAAACAATCTCCTCGATTGGGATATTTACCTGCATAGTGCGGGTCTATCTGGGCAGATCTTCTTGAAGGAAGGGCTCAGTTCACAGCGCCTGCGCGAGATCGAGGACCTTTTGGATGAGATCGTGGCGGAGCCGAAGTATCGCATTCGCGAGATCCTCACGGCAGCGGATGCACGCGAGCTCTACGGGCTCGACGGTCCGTTTAGCTGGATCGTGGAATCCGAGCCGGGCGTTATCGTGGGCGGTGCCCTTGACAGACGCGTCGTCGTTCGGCGCCAGGACGAGGATTTCCGTGGCTACCTCGGGAACCACGGTCACCATCCCACGCAGGGGAATCAGCCGGTGTTCTTTGCCAAAGGCCCGGCGTTTCTGCCGGAGGAGGATGGCGGGCGCCGCGAGATGATCGAGGAGGCCGCGACCTTTGCCAAGGTTCTCGGCGTAGAATTGCCCACCGCGGTCGGTTCGGCGATGAGTGATCTGCTCATTCCTGAGCTGCGCTAGAAAAGGTCGGACGCTCGCTTTTCGCGTGCGTCAATAAGGGGTGTCTCGGCATGTGCGGCACCCCTTGGCCTACTGTGGGGCCCCTATCAATTACTTTCTGCCGCCCTGCTGAATCGCAGTCCGGCAACTACACTTGTATGCATGACTGACCTGCAGCATGTCCATTCTGTGGATGAGGCCGTCGAACGCCTCATTGAGCTCTATGACACCTCGTGCCTCTTGGCAAAACAGGCGTTGTCCACTGGAAATTACGAGGAATACCGTTATGTGACCTATCCCAAGATTGCGGTGGAGGTCCGGGAGTGGACGCCAATCGATCGTTCTGAGCCCTTCGGCTATGTTGATGAGGCGGGGCGTTATAGCGCGGTTATTTCCAAACCTCACCTCATCCGGGCGTATCTCCGCGAGCAGCTGGCGCGACTGGCAGGCAACTACCATTGCGATATATTTGTTGGCTACTCGGATCAGCGAATCCCGCCTGAGTACATCCGTGATTCGGGTGATGCCTCCGAGGCGCGTAGAGCAGGGGATAAGGCAGCCGAGATTCCGCGCCCCACTCTCGATGAGGTCAATGACGCGATCATTGACGGGGAATGGGAGGCATTCCACGGAGAGGAAAAGCCCCTCTTTCCCTTTGGGCCCCAGCGCTTTGATATTGCTTGCGCGCGCATCGAGCATTACACCGGCATTGAGGTGGACTCGGTGCAAAAGTACATCCTCTTCACCAACTACGCCATGCATACCACCGAGTTTGTATCCTTCGGGCTGCGCGAGCTAACGAAGGAAGACTCTCGGTATAAGGCGCTAGTCTTGCCCACTGGGGAGACCATTCATCCCAACGATGCGGTGGCGCTCGATATTGATGAGCTCACTTTAACGTCCCGTTTCCAGATGCCACGTTTCGATCTCATCACCGATGTAGGGGATGGAATCACCATGATCAATATTGGCATCGGCCCCTCTAATGCCAAGACGATCACGGATTGCCTAGCGGTCTTGCGCCCCGAGGCTTGGATCATGATCGGGCACTGTGCAGGCCTGGATGGGCGCATGCGCATCGGTGACCTCATCTTGGGCAACGCCTATCAGCGTGAGGATCATATTCTCGATAACCGGGTGGCCACGGGGAATCCCATTCCGGCTATCCCGGAGATTCAGCGGATGCTGGAAGCCTCTGTGGACGAGGTCTATGGCAGTGACAATCCGCTGATGCGCACGGGCACAGTGCTTTCCACCGATGATCGCAATTGGGAGTGGCGCACCAACCGTGACCTTTGGGGTTGGCTCCAGCATTCGACGGCGGTGGCAGTGGACATGGAATCCTGCACTTTGGCTGCCAACGGTTATCGTTATCGCATTCCCTATGGAACACTGCTTTCGGTCTCGGATTTACCCTTGCATGCGGTGCCGAAGCTGCCCGCCCAAGCCCAAGCATTCTACTCCAACTCCAAAGAAGCCCACGTCATGTGTGCGGTACGCGCGATGGAACAGTTGGCGGAGAATCCGGAGCGGCTGCGCACGCGCAAGCTGCGCCGAACCTTGGGTGAGGTTCCTTTCCGCTAAACGTCTGATACTCGCCCGGTACCTACCTGCCACTCTTTTGGGCAGTTTTTGACGCTCTTTTCTCCCATGACGCGTGGCCTCGCTACACTATGGGAAAGCCAAAAGGATTCTTCTAAGGAGCCAGCTGCATCGTGAGCGTCAATAACACCCCGGAGTGGGTTCACCCAGAACGCGAGAACCTAACGTGGGAGACGTTCGGCGAAGCCAGCCGCAACCTCTCTCAGCAGATCATTGACTCGGGGTGGTTTCCGGATCTGATCGTTGGCGTTGCTCGAGGCGGTCTCATCCCGGCCGGCGCCATTGGCTATGCCATTGGTGTCAAGGCCATGGGCGCCATCAACGTGGAGTTCTATACCGATATTGGTCAGACTCTCCCGGATCCGGTCATCCTCGACCCACAGCTAGATACCGCCTCTTTGCGCGACAAGAAGGTCCTCATCATCGATGACGTGGCGGATTCAGGCAAGACGCTCGACTTGGTGGTCAACTTCTTAGAGGAGACCGCGTCCGAGGTACGCTCCGCGGTGATTTACACCAAGCCGACCACCATCTTCGAGCCGGACTTCTCCTGGCTGAAGACGGATAAGTGGATCAACTTTGCTTGGTCGGTCCTGCCGGTCATCACCGCTGATGGCTCCTTTAGGGAAGGCGCCTAAAGCGCACTACACTGCTGTTGCGTGCCTAAACAACAGCAATCAGCGTCCGCCCGCTCGAACGCTAACGCCGCGCCCACCGGCGTCATCGCGAGCTTCCGCTATGCCTTTTCCTCCCCCGCACGGTTGCGGATGGAGGTATTCGGCGGCATTGCGGTCGCCCTCGCGCTTATCCCCGAGGTCTTGAGTTTTTCCATCTTGGCCGGGTTAGATCCGCGCACGGGCCTGTATGCCTCGGTCATCATGGCTATATCCATTGCATTTACCGGTGGGCGCCCAGCAATGATCTCGGCTGCGGCCGGCGCGGTGGCGCTGGTCATTGCGCCTTTGGCCAAGGCTCATGGCCTCGATTATGTGGTCGCGGCTGTGCTTCTGGCCGGTGTTATTCAGATAACTTTGGGCCTGCTCGGCTTTGCCAAGCTCATGCGGTTTATCCCGCGCAGCGTGATGATAGGTTTCGTCAACGGTCTGGGCATCTTGATGTTTCTGGCGCAGCTGCCCTACCTGCACGATGTGCCGTGGACGGTCTACCTCCTCGTTGGCCTGGGCTTGGTCTTGATGCTGGGATTGCCCCGCCTCAACCCCGCCATTCCGACACCCCTAGTCGCCATCGTCGTTGTCACCGCCGTGGCGTGGGCTGCGGGCTGGCGTGTCCCCGAAGTTGCAGATACGGGCGAGCTTCCCAGAGGCTTGCCCGGCCTATTTCTGCCGCAGATTCCTTGGAACATGGAGACGTTTATAGTGATTGCGCCTTATGCGGCCGCCGTGGCTTTGGTGGGTTTGATGGAGTCGTTGTTGACCGCCAAGCTCGTTGATGACATCACGGATGTGCACTCCGATAAGACCCGCGAATCGCTGGGGCAGGGCGTGGGCAACATACTTTCCGCAGCCATTGGTGGCATGGGTGTGTGCGCGATGATTGGGCAGACCATGATCAACGTCAAGACTTCCGGAGCACGCACGCGCTTGTCGACGTTCCTCGCCGGCGTCTTCCTCCTCATCCTCTGCCTCGGGCTGGGAGACTTCGTGGGCAGGATCCCCATGGCGGGGCTCGTCGCTGTGATGATCGTGGTGGCGGCAACGACCGTGAATTGGCATTCGGTACGGCTCCGCACGCTGCGGCTGATGCCGCTTTCGGAGACCCTATGTATGGTGATCACCGTCGTGGGAACCGTGCTGACAAAGAACCTTGCTATCGGGGTTATTCTGGGTGTAATCGCCGCCACCTTGGCCTTTGCGCAGAAGGTGGCGCACCTAGTCAGTGTCGAGGAAACCGCGCCAGGGAAGTATCAAGTGCTGGGACAACTGTTTTTCGCTTCCTCGAATGACCTGGTCTATAGCTTTAACTACCGCGCTGCGGAATCCACGGTCATCATCGATCTTTCCAAGGCGGAGATCTGGGATGCTTCGGCCGTTGCCGCGCTGGATTCGGTGAGGCAGAAGTACAGCCAGCATGGAGTCATCGTGGAGTTTCGCGGCCTCGATGGTCCGAGCCAGAGGCGTTTAGCGCGCCTGAGCAAGGCGATGGGGGAGTAGCTGCGAGTAGTACTTTCGAACCAATTTTCATTCCCCCTGCTGCACTTTAGGTAAGGCTAACTTTATTCTGTTGGCAGTACTTTGTTGCAGGATATCTATGAAGCGTAGGAGGGTGAATGATGACCATCGCAATGGAAAGAACCAGCCTGGCACAGCCCCTGTCGGATGCATTGTATAAAGAGACTGTCCGTGCACACATGGGTGCCGGGGTTAGTCACCTTGGTTTGACTCCGCATAGTGCGGGCAATCGAGGTTTGTCCGTCTATCGGGGCCAGTTGTGGTTCATTTACGAGGCGCTCGAGCGCTCGGCGAGGGCCGTGGCTGGTACCGAATTTGGTTCGCTCATCTTTGGCTACGCGGGTAGAAGCCGCAGGGAACTTGAGCAGGACCTGGAAGGCACTTGGGGAGGTAACTGGCGTGAGCGTCTAAGGCTCCTGCCTGCCACTGCAGCTTATGTGGCGCGGCTCGAAGAAACTGCTGATGCGGAGTTTTCTCTGCAGGTCTTAGCCCAGCATTGTGCACGCTGTGTGGGCGATTCTGCCGTGGGGGTTATGTGTGGGCCAGGATCTGCTTGGATTGATTCCTTGCGCTTGGGCGAAGGTGAGCGCGCGCAGTTCATGCAAGAGGTGGCAACGGCCTGCAAGTTCAGTGCACTTCTGTCGAGCGAAATTGTCCGGCAGAGGCGGCATATAGGCAGTCATAACTAAGGTGAGCCTACCGGAATTGGTGGTTGACATGCAGGTTTGGTTAAGCAAGCCTCGCTAGCGTGTGCCAAATAATTCTGTAAAGTAAATAGCAGTTGTTAATAAATCACTCGCACAGAGAGGTATTTTCTTATGAACGAGAAGCTACAGACCCTTCTAAATACTCAGGTCATCAACGAGCACGGCGCTGCTCTTGTCTACACCCAGCTCGCTTACGAGATGGATGATCTTTCTTTCCCCGGTATGCGTGACTGGTTCTACGCACAGGCCGAGGAGGAGCGCACTCACGCGCAGAAGCTGGCTGATCACCTGCTTGACCGCGGCTACCGCGTAGAGCTCGGTGACATTCCGGTGCCCTCCATCAAGGCTGCCACCCCGCTGGATGCCTTCGAGGCTGCTTATGCTCACGAGCAGAAGGTCTCCGGTCAGATTCGGGAGATCGCCCGCCTGGCTGATGAGGTGCAGGATCTCGATTCCCGCGCGCTGGTCAACTGGTTCCTCAACGAGCAGATCGAGGAAGAGGACACCGTTTCTGAGATCATTGACCAGATCAAGCTCGTCGGCAATGACGGCTCTGGTCTGCTGCGCATCGATGCTCGTCTCGGTTCCCGTGACAACTAAGAGCTAGACGCCGAGTGGGCTAAGCACTAAGCCATAGTTCTTTCATCTCCCACCTCGCCCCACTTCGGGCAGGTGGGAGATTTTTCTGGCTCTTGCCGCGCCCGCGGCTAAACTAGTTTCATGGCGCAACTTCTATTCGATATGTATGGCGTGCTCATGCGCCCTGCAACGGTGCAGTCGCGGGAGCAGCTAGAGAGCTTTATCGCCCCACCCTCACCGGCGAAGTTTTGGGAAGCCTACGAGGAATTGCGCCCAGCCTATGACGTGGGTGAGCTCAGTGACACCCACTATTGGGAGCAGGTAGCGGCCCTAGCAGGAATCGCCGAATGTAACGTTGCCGGCGCGGTGGAGATTGATAGCAGCGCTCTCGTGGAATCGGATCCGGAGATAGTGGAGTTGGTTCTGCAGCTCATTGCCCGGGAACATGCGGTGGGCATTCTCTCCAATGTCCCGGCCACGGCTGCCGAGTTGGTGCGCGCGAAGCATCCATGGCTGGAGGAGTGCGCGGCGGTGGTTTTTAGCTGTGATATCGGCGTCTCCAAGCCGGATCCGGAGGCCTACGCCGTGGCTATTGATGCCCTGGGGGGCGGAAAAGCTACCTACTTTTTCGATGATTGCGCCGATAACGTCACTGCAGCCACCAAGGCTGGCCTGCGCGCGCATCTTTTTACTGGGGTGAATGCGCTGCGCGGGGTCCTAGCGGACGTCTCCTAGCCTCCTAAGCTGGGGAAACCCGCTGCTTAGACGTGGGAGGTGGCCAGCTCCAGCGGGGTGCGTAGGAGCGGGTCGAGGGCCACGGCGCGGGCGATGGCGCGCACTACTTCCTCATGGGAGGGGATCATGCGCAGCTTGACGGAGCGGCCGACGGATTCGCGGACGGCGGCGGCGAAGAGCTGGGGGGCTGCCGGATCGTCCAAGAAGGCACCGCCGGAGATGACTGCAGCCCCGGGTCGATGCGAGGAGATGAGCCGAGAGGTAATGGCGCCGAGTTGGCGGACGCGCTCGTCGAGGATGTTACGTGCTGCGGGGGAGTGCTCCGCGAGCGTGACTGCCTCGGGGAGGGAAGAGGCGCTTAAACCATGGCCTGCGAGTTCGCGGAGCACGGCTGCAGTGGTGAGCAGATCCTCAGATGCCCCGGAGCCAAAAACTGCAGAATCTGTGCTCGGAAGTGGGATAACTTGGCTGACTTCATCGCCCGCAGAGTAGGCGGCGCCGATGGAATCGTCAGCAAAGAGGGTCAAGACCTTTTCCTCGCTGCCGAATTCGGCGGCTTGGGTTTCGGAACCCAGAATCGCAGGGATGGCGGAGGACACCACGACCGGCACACCGAATTGGTAGTCAAGGCGTGCGGCGATGTCTACTCCTTCCCATCCCAAGTTGGATGCGGTGACGAGGCCTTGGGAATCGACGGTGCCCGAGGTGGTAATTCCCACCGATACCAGTGGGCGCTCTAGCCCCGTCATCAGGCGGTTGACCCCGGCCAGGATGTGTTCGATGAAGTCATCCTCGCTCAGTTTTGCCACAGGGGTGGCGAATTCGCCGTTCTTGATGGTGCGGCCGAGGACGTCGTAAAGCCCAATGAAGGTCACGGACGTGCCCACAGCAATGCCTGCGAGCACCCAATCATTGTCCGCTGCTTCAAGCGGCACGGTGGGGCGGCCACGCCCGCGTGATTGGGTGAACTCGTTACGTTGCCGGATGAGGCCGGCTTTGATGAGGGCCGCGGTGGCGCGGGTGATGGTGGGCTGAGATAAACCGGTGGCCGCTACCAACTCGCTGCGGGTGATGATGGGGTTGTGCCGGATTAAATGCAGGCACTTGGCCGCAGGTGTTCGGGGGCGTGTGAATACCGGGCCAGGTTTGATCATGCAAAGGAGTATAAACTCGATAGACTGCATTGTCTAATGGGTGATACCAGTTATAGACCGCATGGTATGCACGTGGTCTGCGGTGTTGCTCCTGCGCTGCCTGGGCTAATGTGTATCCCGTTCTGTGGCAAGCTGGGGCAAGGCTCGCGCGGCAGTGCTTTTCCATAACACGCTGGCCAGAGGGCTCAACTCCGTTTCCTGGGGGGAAATCTCCACGATGGGCACGCCCGCCTCTTCGGCCAGGAAGGGCAGCTGCGCCGCCGGGTAGACCACGCCGGAGGTACCCACGATAAGGAGGAGATCGCAGAGAGAAATCTCCTCCTCCGCCATCTCCCATTCGCGCTGGGGTAGGGCCTCACCAAACCACACCACGCCGGGGCGGATGAGACCCCCGCAGGCCGGGCAAAGGGGTGGAACCTCGGTCTCCACGTCCCCAGAAAAAGCCCGCGCGCACTCCGCGCAGCGAAACTCAAAGAGGGAACCGTGCAGATGAACAACGGATGTGGCGCCGCCGCGCTCGTGGAGATTATCAATATTCTGGGTAACAACCTGGGCTTTGTTGCCCCAGGCGCCAATGGCCAGGTGCCCCGCGTTGGGCTCGGCTTGAGCTGCTTGGCGACGACGCTTGTGGTACCACCGCCACATCGGCTCTGGGTCGCGCTCCCAGGCGTCAATGGAGGCCATGTCCAGTGGATCCACCCCTTCCCACAGCCCGCTGTCCGCGTCGCGGTAGGTATTCAACCCCGACTCGGCCGACATCCCGGCACCGCTGAATACCACGACGTGCTGCGCTGATGCGAAGATCTCGCGGGCGCGCGCGGCCGCTGGGCCGGAGGATTGGTGTGTGCTGTGCTTCATAATTAATGAGTGGATGCGGTGGACTTCACCCTATTCCTTGTTCACCACGACTCTAGCTCACTGGAGTCTTATGCTGAAGGGCATGAAATCTGTTGCTGTGTATTGCGGTTCGGCGTTGGGTAATTGCGAAGAATACGTCGACGCGGCGCGGCAACTGGGGTCCGAGCTGGCGGCGCGGGGCATCAACCTGGTCTACGGTGGCGGCAATATTGGGCTTATGGGGGTCATTGCGGACTCCTGTCTGGCGGCCGGGGGAACTGTGACGGGTGTGATCCCCGAGCAGCTGGTAGACCTTGAGCTCTCCCACCCCGGTCTCAGCAGCCTCGAGGTGGTCCCCACCATGGCCGAGCGCAAGACGCGGATGGAGGAACTCGCGGACGCATTTGTGTGTCTACCAGGCGGAGTTGGCACCCTGGAAGAATTGGCGGAGGTGCTCACCATGCAGCAGCTGGGCACCATCGCCGGGCCGGTGGGCCTGGTCGATGTGGGGGGCTTCTGGCAGTCCTTTTTAGAGATGTACGCGGGTATGGCGCGCGCCGGGTTCGTGCAACAACGCTTCGTGGAAGCTATCGTGTTAGACAGTTCACCAGCCACAGTGCTCGATAAATTCGCTGGTTGGAGGCACCCCGGCAATAAGTGGGACAACAATTAGTTAACAAGCTGGCAACAGACCGGGCTGGGGCTGGCACCGAGATACGTTTGGTGGTTAGACTTCACCCTCATGAGTTCAGAGCAAAATGCGAAGCGTCAGCCCTCTCTCCTCGATGCTTCCTGCGACAACTTTGTCCATGATCTGGCAGAGTTGAGCCCCACCGAGGCCACCGCCTGGGGCATCCGCGGCTACGAGGGTGAGTTGCAGGACTTTTCCCCCGCCTACTTCGAGGAGGTCGCCGACCGCACCCGGGAGATGATGGCGGACCTCGACGCACTCGATGACACGACCGATGAGTCCGATGATGAGGATGACTTCGACGACGTCGACTACATCACCGCCGCAGTCCTGCGTGACCGCCTGTGTCTCGAGCTAGACCTTCACCACCACGGCGAGGACATCCGCTCTCTCAATAATATTGCCTCGCCCGTGCAGACCATCCGCGATTCCCTGCTGCTCATGCCGCAGGAGACGGATGAGGACCACGAGGCCATCCGCTCCCGCCTCTCCAAGGTCGGAACGGCGCTCCACGGCTACCGCGATTCCCTGGTCGAGGCCGCCTCGCGCGGCATGATTCCCCCGCAGCGCCAGATCTCCGAGGTCATCGTGCAATGCGAGCGCCTAGCAGACGCCGATTCCATGCTCGATGGCCTAGGCGTCCACGGCAGCGAGATCGACTCCGCCAAGACCGCCTTCGGCGACTTCTCCGATTGGCTCTCCAACGAGCTCCAGCCCCAGTCCTCCACGGAGGACGCCGTGGGCCGCGAGCGCTATGAGCGCTTCTCCCGGCTCTTCGTCGGGGACACGGTAAACCTCGATGAGGCCTATGAGTGGGGCCTACAGCGCTTGCAGGAAATCCGCGTTGAACAAGAGGCCATTGCCCACCAGCTTTATGGCTCGGAGTGCAGCACCCGTGCGGCCATGCGTAACCTCAATCAAGAGGAGCGCTACCAGCTGCGCGGTACCGAGGCCTTGGTGAAGTGGATGCAGGAAACTGCCGATAACGTCATCACCGAGCTCAACGGCTCCGCCTTCGATATCCCGGAGGAGATCCTGGACATCGAATGCTGCATCGATCCAGCTGGCACCGGCGGCATCTTCTACACGCCACCGGCCGATGACTTCTCCCGGCCGGGCCGTATGTGGTGGTCTGTGCCCGCAGGCCAAGACCTCTTCCACACCTGGCAGGAACTGACCACCGTCCACCACGAGGGCGTACCCGGACACCACCTGCAGATCGGCACCGCACTCGTCCAAGAAGATCTCAACCTGTGGCGCCGCGCGGTGACGTGGAACTCCGGGCACGGCGAGGGCTGGGCGCTCTACGCCGAGCAGCTCATGGCGGACATGGGCTACCTCGAGGACCCCGGCTTCCGCATGGGATTGCTCGACTCGCAGCGCCTGCGTGCCGCCCGCGTTGTGGTCGACATCGGACTGCACTTGGGCAAGAAGCTGCCGGATGCCAATAGCTCCGGCAAGTGGGATAAATCCCACGTCAAGACCTTCATGCGGGAGAACACCGCCATGGATGATGCCAACCTCAACTTCGAGGTCACCCGCTACCTGGGATGGCCGGGCCAAGCCCCCTCCTATGCCCTCGGCGAGCGCCTGTGGCAGAACACCCGGGACTCCGCCGTGGCCCAGGGCATGGAGGTCAAGGACTTCCATTCGCAGGCCCTAGCCCTAGGCTCTGTGCCCATGTCTATCCTGCGCGACATCATCCTCAACTAGCGCGAAAACATGCTCAGCTAGTCTGCGCCTTCAGTAGCGCCACTGCCACCGTTTCCGCCCCTGCGCCGGCGGAAGCGGTCGTAGAGGGAAATAAGCTTCGGCAAGTAGCCGGCAATGCCAAGGACCAAGAGCAGCCGGATTATCTGCAGCGCCACCACAGCCGGGCCTGCCCCACCCTCTGAGGACAAGGCCAGCACCGTCTCGAGCGCGCCGGGACTCGTGGCCAGGTAGGCCTCGAAGTAGGAGATGCCCATGATCCACACCAGGGGCACTGCCGATGCCGCGCAGACGCCGATGACCAGCACGATGTAGAGGATCGTGGCCGGAAGCTGTTTGCTAAAGCTCTTGAGGGCCTGCATGGAAAGCCCGCCGCCGCACACCCAGCCGATGCTCAAGAAGGCCAGGATCCTGAAAGGCTCGATGGGCTGCATCGTCATATCCGGGGGCAAGAATGCGGAGATTATCACCGTGAGCAGCAGTGGGCCCATGACCGTTGCCACCGGCAAGTGGATGCGTTTGCCCAGTGGCTCTCCCACTAGCGCCACCAGCAGGACAATGAGAACCATCCACCAGTGCGGGTCGGCGTCGGCAGCCTTGAGGTGCTCCCCGCCGCTAGGAGTGGACATAAAGCTGACCACCATGGGCAGGCTGATGGAGACCGCCAGCAGACGCAAGTACTGCGTGAGCGCCACGTAGCGATAGTCCGCGCCAAGCTCATCTGCCAACACCGGCATCATCGACGCCCCGCCGGGCAGCATGGACAAGATGCCCGTCTCCCGCCCCACCGCCCGTGGTTGCGCGCGGTGTAAGAGCACGCCGCCACCAATGCCGACGAGGATGGTGATCAAGGCGATGGCTATGCCGATGGGGAGGTAGCCAAGCAAAGAGCTTATCGACATCGTGGTGAGCGGAAGCGCAGCCAGGATGCCGATGAAGCCGCGACTTAAAGAGTAGACGTGCTTGTTGACGGGCACCTCGTGGTGAGTAACCAGCGCCACGCCCGCCGAGACCACAATTGCAGCTATAATCCACGCTGCCGGCACTCCCCAGCGATCAAAGAGCCATCCCAACAAGACCGATACCGGTACAACGAAGGCCCAGCGCAACGCCAGGCTCCTATCAAAGGGGCGCCGATGCGATTCTTCTGCCAAACCAATCTCCCAACTAATACCGTTGCCGAGTCTAACGCGGTTTAAGATGTCACCCATGGAATTAGAGCTAGGGCAGTGGGCCATTTTGCTCATTGGGGCCGCCGGTGCCGGTTGGATCGATGCGCTCATCGGCGGCGGGGGACTCATCTTGGTTCCTCTTATCATGGCGGTGCTGCCCGGTCTGCCGCCGGCGGCAGCGCTCGCCACCAACAAGCTGGCTGCGGTCTCCGGAACTGCCTCTGCCGCCTTTACCCTGGTGCGCAAGGTTCGCCCTCCGGCGGGCGAACTCATCCGCTATGTCCTCGTGGCTCTCCTCTGCGCCGGGCTGGGCGCGAGCGTGGCGGCCAGCCTCGACAAGGACATCATGCGCCCGCTCATCATCATGCTCATGGTGGCGGTGGGTATCTTCGTGGCCTTCAAGCCCAGCTTTGGTACCACCCGCTCGGAGGGACTGCGCGGGGGATGGCGCACCTGGGCTGCGCTGGCAGCCGTGGCGGTGGTCTCCTTCTACGACGGCATCTTCGGACCCGGTACCGGGATGTTCCTCATCATGGCCTTCACCTTTGTCTTTCAACAGAACTTCCTGAAATCGGCGGCCATGGCAAAGGTAGTCAATACCGCCACCAACCTCGGCGCCTTGGCCGTGTTCATCGCGGGAGGACATGTGTGGTGGTTGCTAGGCATCACACTGGCCATTGCCAATATTATTGGGGCACAGCTGGGGGCTCGCACCGTCCTCAACGGCGGAACCAAGCTCATCCGCTACGCACTGTTGGCGTTGGTGGTGGTGATGAGCGTGTATCTTTCCATCCAGCAGTGGGGATAGGAGAGACCGGCTAATGCCGGTGCTGCCTATTCTTGGTGCGCGCGGTGGCCTGCGCGCTGCGCGGGTCCTCGGGCCACGGGTGCTTGGGGTAGCGCCCGCGCATCTCGGAGCGGACCCCGGCGTAGGGGCCATCCCAGAAGCTGGCGAGATCGTCGGTGACTGCCAGCGGCCGCCCAGCGGGGGAGAGCAGGTGGAATTGCACCCGCTGCCCGCAGTATTCGGGCGAGGAAGCAAGGCCGAAGCACTCCTGTAGCTTGACGCTGACGACGGGGCGATCCCCGGACCAATCAATGGCGGCACTGCGCCCCGAGGGGACCGGCAGGCGGGTGGGGGCTAGCTCGTCGAGGCGAGTGGCTTCCGGCCAGGGCAACAGGCGTTGCAGGGCGGGGTAGAGGTCGATCTTCTTGGCCAGGGTGCCGCGCGCTATCTGGTTGAGCTCCGGGCCCAGCCACTGAGAAGGATCGGACTTAGCGACGTCCGGCCAAGGCGCACCGTAGTAGTTGTGCAGGTGGCGCAAGCGATCCCGCAAGGCGCGGGCTTTCTCGCTGAAGTGGAAGAGCCCCAGGCCTTCTTCCCGGATGCCGGCGGCGAGAGCAGCAGTCGCAGCCGCGCCGCTTATCTGGACCGGGGTGGAGGAAAGCTCGATGGCACCTGCCCGGCGGATCTTGCGCCCGCGCACCTTGCCGCCCTCTAGAGTGGCTGTGACCTCTTCGCTCACGCCGATAGCCGTCAGCGCGGCAGCTTCATCGATGCGCGCGGCGGCGCGGATGATGGCGTTTCCCGCGTTGGACAAAGATACCTCCGCTATCGCCAGCCACGGGGCGCCGGTGAGCCCCGAGGCGTCGAGAAGCTTGGCCCTGGTGCCACTGGCCAGCAGGTACTCTGTGCCCTCCCGGCCGACCTGCCTGGCCACCTGGCTGGGAAAAGCGGCGGCGACCACTGACCCGGGATCCGCTGGTCCCTTGTCCTCCACCAGGCGGGAGAGGCGCTCGACCTCGCGGCGTGGCGGGTGGGCGCGGGTGATGTCTCCACGCGGAGTGTCCCCCAGCGCAGCCACCGTCGCCGCCGCGCGGGAACCGTACTTGAGCAGCGCCGCCCCCAGGCGTGGATCCGTGGGCAAAAGCACCAGGCGCTGAGCGGTCTTGCCCTGCGCCCCAATCTCTTGCAGAGTTTGTTGGGCCTGCTCTAGTGCGGGTGCTGGTGGTGTATCAAGCAGCGGAAAATCCGGGCCCGCGCCCCAGCACTCGAGGAAGAGTGCCGCCGAGGTGAGATCGGCGCTTAAGATCTCCGGGGTGATATGCGGGCTAAAGTGCTGGTAGTCCTCGGCGGAATAGCAGCGCACCACGGTGCCCGGAGCCTCACGCCCGGCGCGACCGGCGCGCTGGTCGGCACTCGACTTTGAGGTGGAGACTGTCACCAGGCCTGACATACCGCGTTGGGCGTCGCGCCGGGGAACCCGCGATAGTCCAGCGTCAACCACCGTGCGAATGCCGGGCACGGTCAGGGAGGACTCGGCGATGGAGGTTGCAACGACGATGCGCCGGGCGTCGGTGTAGAGCGCCGCATCCTGTTCGGCGGAGGTCTGCTGGCCGTGCAGGGGGAAGACTGGTGCCTCGCTTTGTTCGGAGAGAGCCGAACAAACCAGGTTGACCTCGCGGACGCCGGGGACGAAGACCAAAGTGGATTCGGATTGCCGGGCGGCGATGCGCGCCACGCCGCGGTAGAACTCGGGACTTCCCGCAGCGCGCCCGGGCACAGGGGAATAGGTGACGTCGAGGGGATAGGTCACGGCCTCGGTGCGGTGAATGGGCGCGTCCATGAGCTGCGAGAAGCGTTGCGCATCCACCGTCGCCGACATGGCGATGACGCGGAAATCATCGCGCAGTTGGGCAAGCTCCAGGCACATGCCCAGCACCAAGTCGGTGTCGAGCTGACGCTCGTGGACCTCGTCGATGGCCACGGCGGAGACTCCCTCGAGCTCCGGGTCACGCAGCAACCTCCGCAGGAGCACGCCAGGGGTGAGAAACTCCACGGATTCGCCGTGGCGCGATTCCCCGCGAATGGCAAAGCCCACTTCCCCCGGCTGCCCCGACAGGGAGCGTAGCCGGTGTGCCGCCGCGCGCACTGCCACGCGGCGAGGCGCAGTTACCAGCACTTTGCCGGTGGATTGATTGGCCAGCGCGGGCGGGACCAGCGTGGTCTTGCCTGTGCCAGGCGGAGCCTGGACAACGACGTTGCCGGTAGTGGGCAGGGAGCCGATGGTCGCGGCGATGGGCAGGCCGGCGCCGATGCTGTCTAAGTCAAACATGATATGAGGGCAATACTAAGCGTTGCTTATTTTCGGTGCCTATTACTGCGCGGCGAATCCCTCCACCGGACCATCGAGGTCCGTGCGCTCTAGCCCTGAGCCAGGGCGGGAGGGCTCGCCGCCTGCCGTATCTTCGATGTCCAGTGTGCGCACCACGCGTCCCGGGACCCCGAGTACGAGGCTTTTATCCGGCACGTCGCGAGTGATGAGGCTGCCTGCGCCGAGCACGCAATCATCTCCGATGGTGACGCCGGGCAATACCGTGACCCCCGTTCCGAACCAGCAATTGGAGCCTACCGTGATGGGTCGGGCGATTTCCCAGCCCCCGCGGCGCATCTCATGGTCGGCGATGGGGTGGCCCACGGTGATGAAGGAGCAATTCGGCCCCACCATTGTGTGATCCCCGAGGGTAACTGGTGCTTGGGCCAATATGGTGGCCCCAAAGTTGATGAAGACGTTCTTGCCGAGGCGCAGGTTGGCCCCGAACTCGAGGTTGAGTGGGGTATGGAGACCGGGAATCTCGGAGCCTTCCGGCAGTAGTTCACGCAGGAGCTCCGTGCGACGCTCCTTATCGGTATTGCCCAGATCATTGAGTTTCTTGACCAAGAGCAAGGTGCGTTGCTGCTCATCATCTGTCTCCGGCATCCCGGGCAGGAACCACTGCTCGCTTGTCATTCTGCGCCAGGTTCCGTAGCTTCCTAAATCCATAGTGGACATTGTATGTTGTTGTTGTGCCGTCCCGTCCGAGTACGGTGGACACATGCTTTTTGATTCGCTTCCGCGGCCATCGGTGCAGGTAGCGCCGGGGGTGGCGCATATCCCGAATTGGCTAGACACTGCCAAGCAGCGCGAATTGCTAGAGGAGTTCCGAGAGATTGCGTGGCGCTATGCGGGAAGCCCCATGGCGATGGTGCGCCCGAAGCTACAGTCGGGGCAGATGAGCGTCCATCAGCTGCACCTGGGCAGATTCTGGGACTACGCCAGCCATCGCTACGTGGATGTCATGTCTGGTACGCGGGTGCCGGCGATGTCGCAGGCCTTGCGTGATATTGCTGCTCCTGCCCTGCACGCGGCTGCCGCTGTTGCAGAGGATCTAGCGCCGTGGGCGGATTCCTATAGCCCGGAGGCCGCTCTCATTAACTACTATCCGCCGGGGGCATCGATGGGCATGCACGTTGATGCCTTCGAGGAATCTGCCGCACCGGTGATTTCCTTATCCATTGGTGATGAGGCCCTGTTCCGGATTGGCGGGAGCCAAAATCGCAATAAGCCCTGGGATGAGGTGACGCTGTGCTCGGGGGATCTCATTGTCTTTGGCGGGCCGAAGCGCTATGCCTATCACGGGATCGTGCGTCTCAATGAGCACACATTGCCCGCGGATTGTGGCTTGCGTGAGGGGAGGATAAATATCACGATTCGCCAGGTCAGTGACGGTAATAAACTTAAAGGGTGAATTAAGAAGGGGCTGATGAGGTGCTGCAGGCGGCGAAGAGTTGGAGTAGAATTCGATGTTGATCAATCAACAAGGATTAATCGAGAGGATGTTTCATAATGGCAAAAGTTGGTATTATTCTCGGCTCCACCCGTGAGAACCGCGCGGGCGAGGCCATTGCAAAGTGGGTCGCAGACCTAGCGGAGGGCCGCGAGGCCGGAGTCGAGTTCGAGCTCATCGATCTCAAGGCTTTCAACGTTCCGATTCTCAACTCCCCAGTTGTGCCCATGGCCGCCAACAAGAGCTATGACGATCCCAACGTTCAGGCGTGGTCGAAGGCCATCGATTCCTGCGACGGCTTTGTCTTTGTCACCCCGGAGTACAACCACTCCGTCCCTGGCCCGTTCAAGAATGCCTTCGACTCCCTAGGTTCTGAGTGGGTAGGCAAGACCGTCGCCTTCATTGGCTACGGTTTCTCCGGTGGCGTCCGCGCGGTTGAGGCATGGCGCCTGGCAGTAGCCAACCTTTCGATGAAGCAGCTGCGCAACCAGGTGGAGATTTCCCTCATCACCGATATGCGTGATGATGTATTCACCCCGGCTGACTTCAAGGAAGGCCTCGTGGAGAATCTCCTCTCTGAGGTCGAGGACGCCGTCCAGGCTTAATCCACCACAGTAAGGCCACTGCAGAATTTGCAGTGGCCTTAAATCGTTTTTCTTTCCCCGCGGCGGGGAGCCAAGGGCTAACATCGCCACTATGAGCGATAAAAAAGTAGCAGTAGTAACCGGAGCATCCTCTGGAATCGGCGCGGCCTCGGCGCGTGCCTTGGCCGCCGATGGCTGGCACGTCGTGGTGGGGGCACGGCGGCTGGAGCGCCTCGAGGCCCTCGCGGCGGAAATCGGCGCCGAGGCCTATGCGCTGGATGTGACCTCGGATGAATCGGTGGCGGAGTTCGTTTCTCATCTGGACCGCGTGGATCTTTTGGTCAATAACGCGGGCGGCGCAAAAGGCATGGAGCCCCTCGTGGATACGTCCATCGATGATTGGCGCTGGATGTACGAGGTCAATGCGCTCGGCACAGTCCGCATGATCCAAGCGCTCATGCCCAAGCTGGAGGCCGCCCCGGATAAGTCCGGCCTCATCATCAACATGGGCTCTATCGCCGGCTGGGCACCCTATGCTGGCGGCTCTGGTTACAACGCCGCGAAGCATGCGGTGCGGGTTATCTCCCGCGTGCTGCGCCTAGAAGAGCACGATGTCCGCGTCACGGAGCTTGACCCGGGCCGCGTGGCCACCGAGGAGTTTTCCCTCAACCGTTTCGGCGGGGATGCCGAGCGCGCCGCCGAGGTCTATAAAGGCGAGGTCAACCTCGTGGCCGAGGATATCGCAGAGGCCGTGCGCTGGGTGGCTTCCCTGCCCGCGCGCACGAACATCGACACCATGACTATCAAGCCGCGCACGCAGAGCTAGTCCACCCAGGGTTAGTCCANNCATACAGAGCTAGTGCAAGCAACCGGCGCCAGCGTGCGCCGGGTTAGTCCTTCATCCCGAACTGATTCCAGGCTGCGGGCTGCAGGTTCTGGTAGACGTGCTTGTGCTCCTGATACTCCGCCAGCCCGGTGGGCCCGAGCTCTCGGCCGTTGCCGGATTGCTTGTATCCGCCCCACTCGGCCTGCGGCAGGTAGGGGTGGAAGTCATTGATCCAAATGGTGCCGTGACGCAGCGCCCGCGCCATGCGCTCGGCCTTGCTGGCATCGCTCGTCCATACCGCTCCGGCCAGGCCGTACTCGGTGTCGTTGGCAATAGCGACGGCTTCGGACTCCGTGGAAAAAGTCTCCACCGTAACCACGGGGCCAAAGGCCTCATCGTGGACGCAGTCCATGTCCCTCGAAGCGCCGTCGATAATCGTGGGGAGGTAGAAGATACCCGCGCCGAGATCGCTGTGCCCTGTGCCGTGCGGCCCGGTGGTATCGGCGGAGGTGGCGGCGCGCCCACCGGTGAGGATCTCCGCCCCTTGCTCGCGGGCCTTGTCCACGTAGGCCGCGACCTTCTCCCGCTGTGCCTGCGTGATGAGCGGACCCGCCTCGGCCATATCATCGCTGGGTCCGCCGAGTTTGATGCGCTGGGTACGTGCGACGATCGCGGCGATGAACTCATCGTGCAGAGATTCCTCGACGATGATGCGGGAACCTGCAGAGCAGACCTGGCCGGAGTGGAAGAATGCGCCGTTGAGCGCGTTATCGACAGCAACCTCGAAGTTGGCATCAGCGAAGATGACGTTCGGGTTCTTGCCGCCGAGTTCCAGGGCCGTGCGCTTGACGGTCTCCGCCGCATTGCGGGCGATGATCTTGCCGGTGGCCAGGCCACCGGTGAAGGAGACCATGTCGACGTCGGGGTGCTGGGATAGGGGGTTGCCGCAGCGCGCCCCTGCACCCGTAATCAGGTTGGCCACGCCCTTTGGTAGACCGGCGTCCTGCAGGGCATACATCAACAACATCGCGGTATGCGGGGTTAGCTCCGCCTGCTTGAGCACGAAAGAGTTGCCGGCGGCCAGGGCCGGGGCTACCTTCCAGGAAACCTGCAGAAGCGGGTAATTCCAGGGCGTAATGAGCCCGCAGACACCAATGGGCTCAGCGTCGATGCGCGAGCGCAGGTTCGGGTCCCCGGGATCGACCACACGGCCGGCTTGGTGGGAGGCCAACGTGCCGAAGTAATCGAAGGCGCCGGCGATATCATCCATATCCGTCAGCGATTCCGCGTAGCGCTTGCCGGTATCGGCAGACTCGGCACTGGCAAAGAGCTCCTTGTTGACGCGGATGAAGGCGGCCACTGCCATGAGCAGCTTGCCGCGCTCGATGGCCGGTGTGGTGGCCCACTCCCCGGAATCAAAGGACTCCCGCGCCGCCGCGATGGCGCGCAGAGTATCGGCCTCGCTGGCCTCCGAGACCACGCCGACGGTGCTGCCATCAGCTGGGCATGTAATGGTGCGGGTCTCGCCGTCGGCGGCGGCCTCCCACTCCCCGTTGATAAACAGCGAACGCGGGGCTGGACCGGCGTGCACATCGTGGAGGAACTCGGTGGTGGTGGGGTCAAAGAGCGTGTTGTGGTTGTCTGGGGTGCTCAAGAAGTAGCTTGCCTTTCTGTTTAAGTAAACGAACGTGAAGCGGTGACACGGTGGCGCAGTGCCACCGCGAAACGGTGATGTCCTCTGTGCGCCAGCCTAGCTATCCTCGCGCCAGGTGCGCTCGGGCTCGGCGCCGTCTGAAACGTCTGAGTCGCCGGGCTGGGTTTGCTGCATGTAGAGGAATGCCAGGTGGCGCTCGTAGAGGTCGAGGACGTTGTTGATGATCTGATTCTCGGAATAGCCATAGACGTCATAGCCCAGTGAGCCGGTGAGATCGTAGACCTCGAGGCGGTAGTACTCCGCCTCCTCACCCTCACTAAAGTCTGGGCGCTCGGCGGCGACGGGGAAGAGCTGGTAGCGGAACTTTCGCTCGTGCTCCAGGGTCACCTGCAGGTCAAGCTGTGGGAGCTTGAGATCTGGCAGTTCGCTGGTCAAGAGGATGGCATCGTAGCCGCGAGCGCGCATCTGCACCGCGACCTTTTCCAGGGCAAAGGTGGCTGTATGCCGCAGGTAGTCATCCATCTTTTGCCTATCCGGGTAGGCGTTGACGCGGTCGAGGCGCAGCTTCCAGCGCTCCCCGGATTCCGGTGCCAGTTCCGTGCGCCCGGAGATTGCTCCGTGCAGCGCCGTCTGCCGCGCGGCCCGCTGGATGGTCTCCAGACGCAGGGACTTCCACAGCGAGTACATGATGAGGTAGATCACGATGGCGAAGGGCAGGCCCATGACCACGGTTGCTGATTGCACGGTGGCGATGCCATCTATCTGCAGCAGCGCGAGGGTTAAGGCGCCGACGGTCACGGACCAGAACACGCGCATCCAGCGCGGCCCATCCTGGCGGCTATCGGTGATCTTCGAGGTGAAGTTGGACATGACCAGCGCGCCGGAATCCGCGGAGGTGATGTAGAGCAAAAGCCCGATGAAGGTGGTGATCAAAATGACGATGCCAGAGCCCGGGAACTGGGCCAGCATATCGTAGAAGCCCTGTTCAGGATTGTTTATCGCCGCTTCGGCGAAGTCAGAGTAATCGCCCGAGCGCACCATATCGAGGGCCGTGTTGCCGAAGAAAGACATCCACATCAAGATGAACAAGAAAGGGAAGGTCAGGGTGCCGAGGATGAATTGGCGCAGGGTGCGCCCACGAGAGATGCGCGCCAGGAACAATCCAACAAAGGTGGCCCAAGCGATCCACCAGGCCCAGAAGAACAGGGTCCAGGATTGCATCCATTCGGCGGTGGAGGCGCGGTCATCGGCGAAGGCGAAGGTTTCCATGGTCCACGAGGGGAATTTGGAGATGTAGTCGCCCACGTTGGTGGTAATCGCATCGAAGAGGTAAGCGGTCTTGCCCACGACGACGATGTAGATCATCAAGGCCAGCGCCAGATACACGTTGAGCTCGGAGAGAAAACGGATGCCCTTGTCGACGCCGGATACGGCGGAGAGGGTGGCAATGAGAATGGCGATGACAATGAGTGCGGACTGCAGCCCGATACCCTGCTCGACCCCGAAGATGAGGTGGAAGCCATAGGAGAGCTGCACCACGCCAATGCCTAGCGAGGCGGTTACGCCGAAGACCGTTCCCAGCATTGCGGCGACGTCGACCGCGTCCCCCACGGGGCCGTGGATGCGCTTGCCAATGAGGGGGTAGAGCGCCGAGCGAATGGCCAGGGGCATGTTGAGGCGATAAGCAAAGTAACCAAAGGCCACACCCATGAGTGCATAGAGCGCCCAGCCGGTTAGCCCGTAGTGGAACATAGCCCACACGACGGCCTCTTTGGCGGCCTCCATTGTCTCGCCTTCACCAACAGGTGGGGACATATACATGGTGACGGGCTCGGCCACGGCGAAGAACATGAGGTCAACGCCGATGCCGGCGGCGAAGAGCATCGATGCCCAGGAGAAGGTGTTGAACTTGGGGCGGGAATGATCGGGCCCCAAGCGGATATTGCCCACGTTGGAGAAAGCGATGTAGAGGACGAATACCACGGCGATGGTGGCGGTGAGAACGTAGAACCAGCCAAGGTTGGTGCCAATCCAGCCCGTGACGTTGGCCAACGTATTTGCAGCGGACTCGCGCCCTAGCCCTGCGTAGAGGACAAGGGCGATGATGAGCGCGCCGGAGATGGCGAAAACCGGCCAATTGGGCTTGGGGGCGGGCACGGTGTCCGCGCCGACTTCTGGTCCGGTCTCTGCCTTGAAGCTGCCCACGAGTGCGTGGACCTGATAGCTGGGGCGCCGCCGCGACTTCTTCTGGGCAGGAGCCGCCGTGGCTGCAGCGCCTGCAGCTCCTCCGGTGCCAACTTCGCCTGCGTCACCTGCAGCGCCAGCATTACCCCGTTGTGGGGGTGTGGGAGCGGGGTCGGGCCCTTCCCTGTCGTGCGGGTCAAAGTTCGCCATCACTTACTCCTCGTTGCGTCTATGAAAGATGAGAAAATCCTTGCGGGCGCGGGCGGCAATTTCCTGCCTCACAGGGGGAGAAGCCCTCCGTGTGATGCAAATTACTGCGGGGTTGAGTATGCGGAATCTCCGCGTCCGGCGGGGCCATAATTCCAACCCCCAGGCATTCCAAACATACCTTAATGAGGGCAAATTGCGAATGAAATCTGTATGCTGGGTCAATGCCGGACGTGGCACCTAGACAATAAAATACGGATAAGTGAATAGTATTTACATTTCCACGCACGCGTAGGCGCGGCTGGAATATGAATTGAGTCATAGAAACGGAGTTTGTATATGGGAAAACTGGACGCATTGACCGCAATAATCGGGCAGAAACTCGCCCCCAAAAACCTCCGCAGCGCCTTCGGCATGAAAGCCGCTAAGGCCACGAAGGCCAAGCACGTCACTGATGAAGTCTGCGACGTAGTTGTCGTCGGCGGCGGCTCCGCAGGTTCCGTTGTGGCGGCGCGCCTGAGCGAGGACCCGCACACTCGCGTGCTCGTCCTTGAGGCCGGTCGGCCCGATTCACTCTGGGATCTCTTCGTCCACATGCCCTCTGCATTCTCCTTTCCCATCGGTGCCAAGAACTACGACTGGCAATATGAATCCGAGGCCGAACCGGAGATGAATAACCGCCGGATCTACCATGCCCGCGGCAAGCTGCTGGGAGGGTCCTCCTCCGTCAACGGCATGATCTTCCAACGTGGAAACCCCCTGGACTACGAAAAGTGGGCTCAGAATCCAGGCATGGAGAACTGGGATTTTGCCCACTGCCTGCCCTATTTCAACCGCATGGAGACCGCGGCCGCTGCTGAGGATGACGATCCCCGCCGCGGGCATTCCGGGCCGCTTTACCTTTCCCGCGGCCCAGCCACCAGCCCGCTCTTTCAGGCGCTGTTCCGCTCCGTTCAGGAGGCCGGATATGAACTGACCAATGACGTCAACGGCTACCGCCAAGAGGGCTTTGCACCCTTCGATCGCAATATCAAGCACGGCCGGCGCTGGTCCGCAGCCCGGGCGTATCTGCACCCCAACTTGGGCCGCGACAACTTAGAGATCCGTACTCGCGCGCTGAGCACGAGGATTCTTTTCAAAGGCCAGCGCGCCGTCGGCGTGGAGTATGAATGGCAGGGTGGGTTCCACCGCGTCTATGCGGAAAAGATCGTGCTCTCCGCCGGTGCCATCAACACGCCGCAGCTCTTGCAGGTTTCCGGCGTGGGTGATGAGGCGCTGCTGCGTAAGTATGGAATCGACGTGGTTAAGAACCTGCCGGGCGTGGGCGAGAACCTCCAGGATCACCTCGAGGTCTATATCCAATACGAGACCACCAAGTCCACCGACTCCTCCCAGCCCTACCTGGATAAGTGGCGCTGGCCGGCAATGGGCCTGCAGTGGCTTTTGACCAAGAAGGGCCCCGTGGCCACCTCGCACTTTGAGGGCGGCGGCTTCGTGCGCTCCAATGACAAGGAGGCCTATCCCAACCTGATGTTCCACTTCCTGCCCATGGCCGTGCGCTATGACGGGCAGAAAGCGGACGTCAAGCATGGTTTCCAGTGGCATGTCGGCCCGATGTTTTCTGATACCAAGGGGCACGTGCGCATCAAGAGCGCGGATATTCACGTTAAGCCGGAGATTATCTTCAACTACCTCAGCACCGATCAGGATCGTCGCGAGTGGGTCGAGGCAGTCCGCGTCGCGCGCTCCTTGCTCGATACCGCTGCTATGGATGCCGTAGGTGCGCGAGAGATTAGCCCCGGCCCGCAGGTGCAAAGCGATGAGGAGATCCTCGAGTGGGTGCGCAAAGACGGGGAGACCGCGCTGCACCCTTCCTGCACCACCAAGATGGGCTCTGTCGAGGATCCAATGGCTGTTGTCGATCCGGAGACCATGCAGGTCTGGGGTATTGAAGGCCTCTATATTGCGGATGCCGGCGTGTTCCCCAGCGTGACCAATGGAAACATCTATGCCCCGACCATGATGGTGGGGGAGAAGGCCGCCGATCTCATCGCGGGGCGCTCTCCGCTGCCCCCGCTTGGCGATGTCGCCTTCTACCGCGCCGGCCAAAACATGCCCTTGTATGCAGAGGGTGAGGCCGTGCGCGATCACACGCAGGCGACCAAGGGTGCTCACTAGGCCGCGCACGGCACCGGCACGGCGCCAATGCGGCACTGGAGCGACACTGGCAGGCAGTGCACATGAGCGGCACCTAACTTGGCTGAGGGCACAGTTCTTTAAGTTTGGGTAGACTACCCGCCATGACCAAATCTATTGCGCATGTTTCCACCGAACGCCCAGGCCGCTACGGCAAGCAGCTGGCCTCCCATTTCTCAGCCAAGATTGAGGCTTGGTGGGACGCTGATTCGGCGACCGGACACTGCGTCTTCGACCGCGAAGGTGCGCGTGGCACCCTCGACTTGGCGGTGGAGCCGGGCGCCTTGGTGCTCGACATCGATGCGGCTGAAGAAGATCTGGATGGCTTAGAAAACGTCGTCGCCAGGCACTTGGTGGGCTTTGGAAAGAAGGACGGCCTCAAGGTCGCCTTCGTGCGCGAGGACGGAAGCGCGGGCCTAAGCTTTGCTCCGGAGGATCTTCCGGCCAAGCGTGGGTAGTCTGGTCTCATGATTTTTACCACCACCAATAACGTTGACGGACACGAGATTACCCAGTACCTCCGCGTCGTAGCGGGTGAGACTGTTACCGGAATCAACTTCCTGAAGGATCTAGGAGCTTCTCTGCGCAATTTCACCGGCGGACGCTCCGCAGGTTACGAGGAGGAGGCCGTCAAGGCCCGCGAGGCCGCGCTCAACGAGCTGTGGAACCGCGGTCAGGAACTCGGCGCAGACGCCGTCGTGGGCATCTCCTTCGATTACTCGCCCATGGGTCAGACCAATGACATGCTCATGGTGACCGCAACGGGCACCGCCGTTAAGCTTCGGCCTATTCAATAGACATGAAGCTCACTCGGGGGAGGACAGCGCACGCAAGGCCCACGCTTATTCTCGCACGGCCTTCGCTTATTATTGTGCTGATAGTGCTGGTGGCGGCCGCACTCATTGCTGCCACCGTCTATGCCGGTGCGGGAAAGCGGGTGGATGAACCTGCCTATGGCTCCTTCCCGCCGGCCAGAGCGCAAGAGGTAGCCGCAAACAAGTACCCGCCTAGCTCAGGCAGCACCAAGACGGGGCACTACGAGGAAGTCGGCCTGCCTAGTGGTCGCTCCTTCATCATTCACGTGCCTGATAGCTATCAGCCTTCGCATCCGCTGCCCGTGGTGTTGGCGCTGCACGGATACAAGGGCAATGCCGCCTCGATGCTGCTTGATACCAAACTTTATGAGGCCGATGCACTCACCGTTTTTAGTACCGGCAAAGGCAAGGCGTGGGCGCCCGCGCCCTATGCGCGCACCTCGGTGGATGAGGATCTGGCCTATATCGACGCGATCTTGAGCTATACCCGCGCCGTCTATGCCACCGATGGGCGCTTCTTTGCCGCCGGGTTCTCCAACGGTGGCGGGCTCATTCACGTGCTCGCCTGCCAGAGGTCCGCGGAGTTCTCCGGCCTGGCAGCCATCTCGGCCGCCAACTACGATGCCGTTAACGATGACTGTGAGCGTGGGCCCATTCCCTACCTCGATATTCACGGTACGGCTGATGTGGTGATGCACTATGACGGCGGCAGCGCGCATGGCAAGCACTACGAATCCGTGGCGCAGGACATGGAGCAGATAGCCAAGCACAATGGCTGCAACCCCTTCCCCGAAAGGCAGCGTAACGGCGCTAGCAGTGCCAACAGTGTGAACAGCCCCATAGCCACCGGAGCAGTCAAGAAGTATCGCTGGCACGCGTGCGATGCTCCCACCGAGCACTATGAGGTGGTAGGCGGCACGCACACGTGGAACGGCAGTCTCTCGGACAGCCGTGGGCTTGTGCCCCAAAAGTGGGCCACAAGTACCGTCCTCGATTTCTTCGGGATTGCCCGCAGCGCACCTTTGCAGGGCACCTGATCCCCTCATCCACCCACTCGCGCGGGTAAAAAGCGTAGCTCGGTAAGGTAGTGGCCATGTTAGAAGTCTCAATAGCTGGTGATTCCATCAAGCTAGGCCAGTTCATCAAATTGGCCTCCCTCGTCGCCACGGGCGGCGAGGCCAAAGAGTTCATCGCCCAAGGCGTAGTCACCGTCAACGGTGATGCCCAAACCCATCGCGGCGCGCTCGTGCACCCGGGCGATATCGTCTGCATCGAGGATGCCTGCGCCAAGGTCGTCAATGCCGCGGCGGAGGATGAGGATTACTTCGACGAGGCCACCGCCGATGATGATTTTGACCCAGAAAAGTGGAGGAATATCTAAATGCCCGCATTCCAGGCCGAGGTCGGCATGCCCTATTGGATCGATTTGGCCACCTCCGATCCCCGCAAGTCCACCCGCTTTTATGACGAAGTCCTGGGCTGGGAGGTCTCCGGCGAGGAGTACCGCCTAGCCCGCGTGCAGGGCCTGCCGGTCGCGGGTTTCATCCCGCAGCCGGCGGAGGCCGCGCGCCCAGATACCTGGATCACCTATTTCTTGAGCGCGGACATCGACACCGATTGCGCCCGTGCCCGGGAACTAGGCGGGCGCGTCCTCTCACCGGCACAGTCCGTCGAGTTGGGGGACATGGCCCTGCTTGTCGATGTCGCGGGGGGCATGTTCGGCCTCATCCAACCGCGCGGCGCCGAGCACTTCGTCGCTGCAGGCGAGCCCGGGCTGCCCGTGTGGCACGAGCTGAGCGCCACCGCGAACTTTCGTGGCGTCCTCGATTTCTATGGCGAGCTTTTCAATTGGGACATCCGCGCCCTTTCCGCGAACACGGAACAAAGCAGCTCAGAACAAAGCAGCTCAGGGCAGTCCTCTGCCGAGCACATCGAGTATGCCACGGCTGAGGAAGAGGGCGCTCCCTTCGCCGGCTTCTGGAATGCCGAGGGTGCATTTCCCCCCCAGGTGCCCAGCTTCTGGCAGACCTATCTCGGCGTGCGCAGCATCGAGGCGGCGGCCGCGGCCGCAGTAAGCCTCGGCGGCGAGGTCATCCGCCCTGCGTGGGACTCGCCCTTCGGGCGCCTGTGCCTGCTGGCGGATTCCACCGGAGCCACGATCACCCTCGCTGAGGTAGAAGATGCCCCGCAGGAGGAGCCGCGCGAATCCGATAATCTGCTCAACCTCGATCTGTAGATGACGCCCGCCCAGCCACAGCCACCTGCACACAAGCGTATTGCCGCCGTTCTCTCAGTGGTGCGCGTCATTCCGGTGGGAAACGTCGCCACCTATGGCGAGGTGGGCAAGGTAGCTGGCTGCGGCGCGCGCTACGTGGGCTGGGTACTTGGCCACCACACTGGTGATGCGCCGTGGTGGCGAGTGGTCAACGCCCAAGGAAAAACCCACGCCCCCGCGCGAGTCACCGCGCTGTGGGAAGAAGAGGGGATTGCGTACCGCGGCGAACGCGCTGACCTGTCTCGCCACGGCCTGGATACCGAGGAACTGCGGGAGATGCAGAGGCGCGGCTAAGCCGTCGCTCAATCAAACTACAGTGCGCAGGCTCTCCGTCCCTGGAGAGTAGCTATAGCTTGAGTCCTGTTTGGCCAGGCGGTTTCCGCGGATAATGAGATAGATGCTCAGTGGGTAAAGAACCAGCGCCACCAGCACCGCCTTGATGACGAGAAGCACCTCGCTTGAGAAGGTGTAGTTCCACGCGAAGTGGAGGGCAAAAGCCAAGAAGAGGAATCCAAAGATCATGGCTAAGCGCCACCGCAGGGGGCGATAAGCAGCAAAGATTGCCCAGCCGATTCCCCATCCGGCCAGGCCGGTGAGGAATACATGCAGGCCCGGCCCGGCGATGAGGCGAATGCCCCAGGTCTGCCACAAGCCGATCCAATCGGAGGCCGGGTGCATGACGCCACCGGTGATTCCATACATGATGTTTTCTAAGGCCTCGAAGCCCATCCCTATGGTTGCTCCCACCACCCAGCCATGCCATGGCCGGTTGAGCTGGCGGAAGGCCAAAAGCACGAAGAATACTCCGGAGGCTTTGGCGATCTCCTCCGGATAAGCACCAGCCCAGGACATCAGCGAATCTTCCCAGCCCGAAGCGGTGGCCAAGGTGAGAACCGAGCCCGAGGAAAGCAAGGCCAAGCCTACTGCCGTGCCGCTTCCCCACAACAAAGACATGGCGACCCAGCCTGTGGCGGGACGCGCCCACATGGGACTAAGCCGCATGAGAAAGAGGAATACCGCGATGAAGAAGGCGGCCAGAATCAGACTCGGCACCACGAGCGCGGGGGCGACGAAAAGAAAGCTCGCAATATTGAGCAGGAGAGCTAAGCAGCCGAGTACGACACATACCCACAGGGCGATTCGGAATAGCTTATTCACTTAGACATCCTCCGTTTGCAGCAGGGAATCCGAGTCAGGTGCGGGCAACTGGCCGTTGAAGGGCGCCTCGATATCCCCAGTGAAGCCTGCGGGTAACTCTGCGGAGCCAAAGGCATTCCACAGGCGCTGACTGATGCGCTCGATATCTCCCAGCATCTGTCCGTCGACGGTGACCGTGGCTGCCATGGGGTCTGGGCCAATGAGCAACAAGTAGTCATCATTGGCTGAATCGCCCTCGCCGGCGCGAGATAGTGCGGCGGTGGCAGTGGGTTCGTCGAAAAGCAGGTGCCCACCATCCGGGGAATAAACCTGCGCGGTGGACACGGATCCGAAGCCATAGCCGCGGATGGCGCGCCGCAATGCCAGCTCTTCCGAGTCGGCATCTACGCCCTGCTGGAGGACGGCCTGCACGGTAATCTTCCCGCAATTCCAGGCCAAAGTCGCCATGGTGTCACTATTAGGAGTGCAATAGAGATCCGGAACGGGCACTTCCCACTTGCTGCCGGGGGCGGCGAGGGTGACCTTCTCGAGCTGGGGCTGCGGCAGAGTCATGTTGGCGTTGACCAAGGCTGGCAGTGCGAGGACCGCCAAGACACAGCCCGAGACCGCGAGAAAGGTTCCCCGCTGAGTCGGTGGTGGGAAGCGATAAAAAGCCATAGCTCATACCTTAACTGCAAGCTTTAGCCTAGAGTGGCTGGCATGAAAGATCTTTATCAATTTGTCAATGGCCCCTGGATTAAGGCCCACGTTATCCCTGATGACCGCGGTATCGACGGCACTTTTCACGCCCTGCGCGATGAGGCCGAGGAACTTGTCCACGGCATCGTTCAGGAAGACTCGGGCCGCCCGGGAACCGTCTACCAATCCTTCATGGATACCGAGGGCGTCAACGCGGCGGGCCTAGCCCCGCTCGACGCCGATCTCGATCGCCTCGCCGCCTCTACTCCGGAAGAGTTGGCCTTTAACCTTGGCGCGCTGGAAAGGGAGGGCGTGGGTTCTCCGGTCACCTTCTGGGTGGAAAAGGACTCGGGCTCCGAAGAATCTCTGGCCTATATCCACCAATCAGGACTGGGCCTGCCCGATGAGGCTTATTATCGCGAGGAAGCCCACGCGGAAACCCTCGCTGCTTATCGCGAGCACGTCGCAGCAATGCTAGAGTTCGTGGATCCAGCACGGCTCTTTGGGCTTGGCGTGCAGGCTGCGGCCACCCGTATAGTCAACCTCGAAACCGAGCTCGCTGCCGGTCACTGGGACGTTGTGGCCGCCCGTGATGCCGTGAAGACCTATAACCTCAGCGAATTCGCTGAGCTCCCGGGCTTGGTGCAATCGATGCTGGCCGGCGGCGGTCTACCCAAGCACCGCGTGGTCAACATGATGCCTTCCTACCTTGAGCACCTAGCAGGACTTTTTAACTCCGAGCGCATGGCGGACTGGCAGCTGTGGGCCACCTGGCGCATCCTGCGCTCACGCGCGGCCTACCTGCCGGAAGAGGTCGGGGAAAAGAACTTTGAGTTCTACGGCACCCGCCTATCTGGTGCCACGGTGCAAAGGGATCGCTGGAAGCGGGCCCTCGCCCTGGCTGAAGGATTTGTGGGCCAAGAAACCGGCAAGGTCTTCGTGGAGAAGTACTTCCCGCCTTCATCCAAGGACGAGATGGACACCCTCGTGGATTACCTCATCGCAGCCTACCGCGAGCGCATCAGCACGCTGGAGTGGATGACTCCCGCCACCCGCGAGCGTGCGCTGGAAAAGCTCTCGCAGTTCAAGGCCAAGATCGGGTACCCGGAGAAGTGGCGCGATTACTCCGGCCTGGAGTTCTCACCCCGCGGTGCGGATCTGGTGGATAACGTGCGCACCGGTTGTGCATGGTCCCACGATTTCGAGCTTAACAAGATCGGCAAACCTGCCGACCGTGACGAGTGGTTTGCCACCCCGCAGACCGTCAACGCCTTCTATAACCCGGTGGTCAATGACATCACCTTCCCAGCCGCGATCCTGCGCCCGCCCTTCTTTAACCCAGAAGCCGACGCCGCAGAGAACTTCGGTGCCATCGGTGCCGTCATCGGCCACGAGATCGGGCACGGCTTCGATGATCAGGGCTCGCAGTATGACGGACACGGCAACCTCAACTCCTGGTGGACCGATGAAGACCGCGCTGCCTTTGAGAAGCTCACCGCCAAGCTCGTCGAGCAATTCAATGGTCAGGTGCCCACCGTCCTGCGCGACAAGGGCATCGAATCTACCGGGGTCAACGGCAAGTTCACCCTGGGGGAGAACATCGGTGACCTTGGCGGACTAGGGATCGCCGTGGTTGCTTACAAGAAGTACTGCGCGGATAACGGCATCGATCTCACCGGCGCGGAGGCTCCCTTCGTTACCGAGGGCGCCCAGCCGGAATTGGCGGCCCAGGAATGGAACGGCCTGCAGCGCTTCTTCCTCTCCTGGTCACGCGTATGGCGCACAGCCATCCGCCCGGAAATGGCTACGCAGTACCTAGCCATTGATCCTCACTCACCGGCCGAGTTCCGCTGCAATCTCATCGCCGGCAATGTCGCCGAGTTCTATCAGGCCTTCGACGTGTCACAAGATTCACCGATGTACATTGCGCCTGAGAACCGCGTGACCATCTGGTAGTTCCGGGAACGAGAGAAGCGGCGCGGGTAATCTCGGGGTCATGGCTAAAGAAGAAACTTCCGCTCATGACCCGCACCGCCCCCTCGAGGAGGGCCAGGAATGGCACATCGGCGGCAGTGACCGCCAGCTCAGCGAGCCTGAGCAGCTAGAACAGCTCGCCTCCTACCTAGAGGCGCATTATCCGCTCCCGGATTTCCGTCCGCCGTGGGCCGGGGGAGGCTCGCCGGCGGCGGATCGCTATTGCGCACTCCTGCCGGACCGCATTACGCATGCCGCCATGATGGTCCTCGGCGCAGGCGTAGATCACAGCCTGCCGGGCACTAAGTTCACCGCTGAGATAACCCGCCACGACAGCGAGGTCGGTGCCATCTTTGTACCGCCCACCCCGACTGGGCGCTGGGCGGTATCGCTGCACTCTGGCGGTTGGTGGCGGGGCAATGGCCAGGCTCTGGAGATGCAGTGGCGCCCCGAGGTGGCCGCCGCAGCGCAGCTGTCCGGTACCACGCTTATCGATGTCGATTACCCGCTCGCGCCCGAGCACACCGTCGACGAAATGGTGGCTAGCGTGCGCCGCGCAGTCGAGCATGCCCGAGCCCAAGGCGCGGAATCGGTGACTGTGTGGGGCTATTCCTCCGGCGGTGCCTTGGCGGCGCTGCTATCGAAGGACGTCGATGCGCTCGCGCTTACCTTCCCCGACTTCGCCGCCCTGGGTAATCTTCCCGATACTCTGCGTGCAGGTTATGAGCTGCCCGCTGTCGATTCTTATCCCCGCACGCTCGTGCAGACCGCGCTCTATGACGAGGTGGCCAGCCCGGTGACCATACCCAGTGCCGAGCGCGCCGACTACGTTTCCCAGCACCGTATCTCCACCCCGGCTGTGGCGCGGCAGCGCATCATCGATACCGCGGAGTTCCTCAAGTCGGTGTAGCTACTTGTCGTCGGAGCCCTCGGGGCGAACCTTCATCTTCGATTCCTGCCACCATCCGGCGCGCGAGATTGTGTCGTGCTGGATGGCGGCGTCGGCAGGCGCCTGGCCCTGGGAGTTGGTGCGCAGTTCGTACTTTTCGACGGCGCCCCAATCCCGCGCCCAATCATTGTTGAGGTAGCTGGGGATCTCGTAGGAGTAGTTCACTGCCTCAGCCGTGGACATGGCTCCGCCGCCGGAGAAGGACTGGAAATCCGTGAGCGAGGTCTGCGCTGCCGCGTCCGGAAGGATGCGGTACTGCGGGATCTCAGTCACGCCGGCGTAGTGATTGAAGGTGCGCTGGCAGGGGAATTGCAGTGCCACTGACCAGTCGAGCAAGGCCGGGGTCTCCGAGGAGAATTGGGAGTTGAGGGCGGCGAGCTCAGGGACGCGCGGCGGGGTAAAGGCCACCCAATCGTCCTCATCAGTCGAATCATCGACGGCGACGAGGCGTACCGCATTTGCCTCGGCGGGGATCTTATCCATGGCGATGCGCAGGTTGCGCCACTTGGGCGTGGCCCCGACGTCGGAAAGCTCAAGCTCCCCGGTGTCGGAGGCCTTGCCCTGCGCGTCCACGGTGCCATACTCCAGGGTCAGCTCCATGCCCTCCTGCTCGACGCCGTTGACGTCGTGGTGGTAGATGTCGCCGGCGGCGGACACGGCCAGCACAGGCGCGTTGTCCTTGCGCTCGGGCAGACGGTACCACTGGGTGGTGACTTCCGCGGTGGACTGCTGGTTCGCAGCGTAGGAGCCGAGGACAGGGACCTTGGTGTAATCGAGGTTGAAGGGCAGGTGCATCTGGGAGCCATTGACGCCCTCAGTGCCGCGTACCCCGCCTTCGGAGGTGGAGTTGGAGCCGCTGGACTCGTTGGCGCTCTTGCTGCTTCCCTCGCGCGAATCCTGCGCGTTGGTGGCGCCGCCAGCGGAGCCGGAACCCTGGTTGCTTTGGTTTGCAGAACCGGTGGAATCATCGCGGTTGACGTTGCCACCCAGTGAAGGATCGGTCCCAGAGGTGGCGCTGCCGCTGTCGGTAGCACCGCCGCCACCGATGGCGCCGACGGATGCGGAGTTCATGTTCTCCGGCTCGATGGAATCAGGGATGCCATTGGGATCGAAGCCGCGGAAATCCTCGTCCGGATTGATGAGGGAATCACCGAGATCACCGCGGACCGGGGCGAGGAAGGAATCATTGGTATTGGTCTCGACCATGGTGGCATCCGCCAAGGAGCATACGTCTCCCTTCAAGGAAGCGAGGTTGCCCTTGCCCACCGAATAGGAATCCGCCTGGGCCACGTAGCCCTTGGCAAAGGAGGCGCAGGAGAAGGCCACCATGAGGACGCAGGCGATGCCGATAGGAGCGGACATCAAACCAGACCAACGCGAGGCCTTCGCGGCGGCGGAGCGCTCGAATTCCGCGATGTTATCCTTGGCGCTGGCCTTGGATTTGCGGTGATTGTGCACCAGGGACTGGCCGACCCCGATTGCCAGGATGACAATGGCGATGAGGAGGAGGATCGTATTCGCCTCCACCGCCTTGAATTGCACGGTGCGATCCCACCACGGGATGCCGAAGGAAGAAACGTACCACCAGGCATTCCAGCCGGCGAAGGAGATGGCCAAGAGGAATACCACCGAGGCGATGGCGAAGGTTCGCGCGCGGGGCGAGCGCATCGCAATCTGGGAAAGCACCACCGCCCCGAGCGCGGCGATGACCCCGGCCACGCCGGCGTAGATGCCGAAGTGGTGGGTCCACTTGGTGGGAGTAAACATCAGGAAGAACATGGACAGCGCCACGATGAGGAGCAGGCGCTGGGTCGGGCCGACCTCGGCGCCGACAACGCGGCGATCCTTGATGAAGGCATAGGCAATGAGAGCCAGGCAGAAGAGCATGGTGAACATGGCGAAACGCCTTGTCATCGAGCCATCGACCGATTGCTGGAACAAGGTGGTGTAGCGAACGTACTCCGAGTACCACGGCAGCGAAGGGCCTACCTCCGAGCGCACTCGGGTGGATTCTAGGACCGTGGCCAGCGTCTGGTCCCCGAAGGCGGCGACCATGATCGCGGTGCCGACAGCAAGGAAAGGCGCCACCATGGTCAGCCAGCCGCGGACCCCGCCGCCCATTGCGCTTACGCGCTGCGACATGATGGCAAAAAGGCGCGGCAAGCAGACCAAGAACACCCCGACGGCGAAGAGGCCCGTGGGGCCTGCGCCTAGGGTGATGGTGGCGAAAAGCGTGCCGAATGCAGCGGGCAAAAGGCGCTGGGTGGCGATGGCGCGCTCGAAAGAAGCCCAGGTGAGCATGACGCCGAGAGCCACAATGGGCTCTGGGCGGGTGCCGTTGTTATAAGGCAGCCAGAAGGCTAGGAACATGAAAGCGGCGGTCCACTGGGCCACGCGGCGATCACTGACCACCGCGCCGAAGCGCGGGAGAATCTCGCGCGAGAGGATGAACCAGACTATGAGCGCGGAGACCAATGCGGGCAAACGCACAAACATCGAGGAGCTAGAAATGCCCGCGAGGAAGGCAATCAGGTCATAGAAGGGTGAGCCGAAAGGCGCCTCGGGAACGCCGTACCAGCGGTAGTAGTTCGCCATATAGGTGGCGTGATCAGCAACACGGCCCATGGTGAGGATGAAGCCGTCATCCGAGGTATTGGAGCCGAAGATATGCCAAAAGCCCAAGACGGCCGCAACCACCGCGTCGAGGGGGCGAATTTGCTTCCAGGTAGGAGGCATAAAGCCGAGGCGGCGGCCATCAAGGCGATCGATGCGCCACAGGCAGAACAAGCTGAGAATAACCATCGCTATGCCCAGCCACATGGCCGCAGTCTTGATCACTGATGGGGAGGAGGTAAAACGCGAATTGACCTCGACGTGGACGTTCATTCCATCCGCGGCGAGAGCTGCGGCGTTTGCCGGGGAGTCATCGATCTCGGTGTAAATACCGGTGACCTGCGGGCGTTTGTCCTCGTCCGTGGTTTCCTTGTGCTTGCCCACGCTCACGGAGGTTTCTTCCCCAGTCGCGGAGATATGCAGCATCGCGTTGCTGGGAAGCTCGGAGACCTCCTTGGCATTGAGCGCGAGGAGCACCTCATCTAGGGAAGTGACCGAAAGGCCCTCCGTATCAGCGCGCACGAACATGCCGCGATTGGAGGCCTTTGGTGATTCCGGCGGGACGGTGCCGTAGAGCAGGTTTTGGCCCTCCCGCAGATCCGCTATCGCGGAAAGCGGAATGTCCGCCTCAATCGCCTCCGGAGCCACCGAAATGAGCGGCGCGTTGACTGACTGCAGGGAATCATTCTGCGGCCAGTCGAAGGAGGATTGCGTTTGATTCACCGGGAGAAGTGGCGTGGCCACAAAACACAGAAAACCGATGATTCCGGCAACTATCGCCGTCAGCCGCAGCCAACGCGGGGATGCCGCGATGGTTGGGCGAGGCTCGTTTTTCTTCGAGGCGAGGCTAACTGACACGGCGAATAGTCTACGTCACCGCTTGGGGTTTTCGGGACTCGTCGCCGCGCGGAGCGTGAAATACTGAGTGCTACTGAGTGCTACTGAGTGCTATTGAGTGCTATTGGGGCCTCAAGAGGCGTCACTGCGCACGGCGACCACGAAGGGGCCTATCTGCTTGGTGTCCCAGCCTTCCGTGAAGACCTCCGGGTTAAAGAACACGGAGCGATAGCGCACGTTGGGCTGATTCGGGTAGATGTCATCGGCCAAGTGAGTCTTAAAACCATCGCCCGGATCCTCCAGGTTGCCGCGGAAGATCATCACATCCGGCCCACGCCATGGCGCAGATTCCAAGGCCTGCCGGAACTGTGCGGGGTCTTGCTCCCAGGAGTCTTTGCTCCATTGTTGAATCTGCTCATTGCGGACACTGAACTCGCCCAAGGGGTTGGCGTAGTGGCTGGTAAAAGCATTAAATCCGAAGTAGGGGTTATAGCCCATAAAAAGCTTCTCATCCGTGAGCACCACGGTGTCATCTGCGGGGTGACCATGGGAATCAATGAAGTCACGGATGTCGATGAAGTGGCGGCTGGAATCACTGGTGAAACGGTCGCCGCGCTCGCCGTAGCCATCCGTATCGGAATAAGCGTGGTCGAGCGCAGACTCATTGGCCTCGGGGATCTGCTGGGCGTAATGGATCCCGCCCAGTGCCAGCACAGCGAGGAAGGCAGCGTTGAGGCGCTGGCGTAGCTTGAGATCGACAACCTGAGGATAGAGCGCCTTAAACCCGCTCAGCCGAAGCTCCGCAAGTGCGAGGATGCCCGCCGTAGCGAAAGTTAGAACGACGGCTATCTCCAAACGGAAGCCCAGCAGAGTAGAACCGATGAGCGTGACAATCATGGAAGCCAGGATCCACAGATAGAGACCAATGAGAGCACAGGTCAGGGAGAGGATCTCCGGCGTTTCCAGCCTTATCATCAGGTAGACCAGACCGATAAGACAGAGCAGGCCAATGATGCTGAAGGAGAGGAAGGGAACCGGAACCTGCGTTCCCTCCTGGGGCAGGTAGTGCTGCGCGGTCGATTCCAGCGGCGTCGATGCCCGCAGCGCCGCCAAGACATAAGGGCCCCACGCTATGGAGGCTATGGCAATGGAGCCAACCCCGATGATGATAGTGCGGAAAATCGGGCGCCACTGCCGCCTGTAGATAGCGGTAAGCAGCGCCAGCCAACACACGACGGTCAGCGCAACTGCACCGGTGAAAAGGGTATAGAAGGTGGCGGATATCCCCAGGTACAAGGTGATGCCGATGGTCGAGGCCCAGGAGCCGGCGAAAGCATGTGCGCACATCACGGCGACTGCGGGAACGCCCATCGCGATGACCGCGGAATAGGGTTCCTCAGCACCGAGGGTCGCGGTTACCGCGGTGGTGACCAAGGCGATGGCGGTGGCTACCGGCAGCGAGCCCGTCAGGCGCTGCCAGATGGGCACGAGGATACAGCCAGCAACCGCGATGGAGATGAGGGACCAAGGCTGGAAGACTTCCCAGCCGGGTATTCCCAACAGGTGCGCTAGGCGCCCGCCCATCCAGAACCAGCCCAGAGGATAGAAGGTGGGCAGGCCCTCGTAGTTCATGTCGGCGTAGCCCATCTGGTCGGCCGAACGGGTAAGGAACTGCGTGCGGAAGACCTGATCCACCTGGACTCCGTCGAGCCACAGGCGCGTTGCCGAAAGCGGTAGTCCGAGCGCGGCGAGTATCAAAAGCGCGGGGGAGAGGTAGCTGACCACATAAGTCAGCCACGTGCGCCAGCGCGGACGCGGGACACGGCCGCCCTCTTTTTCTTTATACCCATCACGGATCCATAGCGTGGCCAAGACAGCGACGAGGACAACCGTGGCCACTATTCCTACGGTGCATAGAGCGCGGGTGACCATGGAGGTATTGAAAGCAGGCAGAGAAATCCTGTGGAAGATGTACCAACCAGCCAAGGTGAGTAGACCACTGCCCAAAGCCGTGACCGCTATCCCGATGAGGGCGGTCCTAAGCGGTAGACGGTCGGGAGCGTATTCCTGCAGCGCGGGAGGGGTGGGGCGTGCAAAGATGTCGGCAGCTGGACTTGTCATGTCCCATAGTTTCCCACAAATGCAGTTCGGTTTAAGAACCAGCGGGGCTTTCCACGCCAGATTCCTGAGACTTCTCGCCTGCTGCACGAGGGAAAACGAAGGGAGGACACGGCCACTCGGCACAGAAACACTCTGTGCTGGGCGACCATGCCCCCCGCGTTTAAATCCGCTAGCGCCTGAGCTTAGAAAGGCAGCTTGCGGAAAATCGCCTGCGGGATGAACTTGAAGGCGAGCGAGACATATTGGAAGAGCGGATGCACGAAGATCGCTTGCTTGTGCTCGACGACGGCCTTCACGGTGGCCTCGGCTACGTCGGAGACGTTGACGGTCAGCGGCGCCTCGCCGGCCTCCGCGGACATCTTGGTGCGGACCTGACCGGGGCGGACAACGAGGACGTTGGCGCCGGTGCCGCGCAGGGCTTCGTCAAGGTTGATGAAGAATCCATCGACGCCGGCCTTGGCGGCACCGTAGACAAAGTTGGAGCGGCGCACGCGCATGCCGGCCACGGAGCTCAGCGCCACGATGGTGCCGTGTCCCTGCTCCTTGAAGTACTGACCCAGCAAGACGCCGAGGGAGACGGGAGCAGTGAAGTTGGTCTCCGCAGATGCGACTGCCTTGGCCTGGTCCTGCCACAGCTCTTCCTGGTCACCGAGGGTGCCGAAGGCGATGATGGCGACGTCGACATCGCCGCGCTCCCAGGCGCTGGCTACGACCTGCGGGTGAGAGGAGAAATCGGTGGCGTCGAAGTCAATGACCTCGACGTCTGCCCCGCGGGCCTTAAGGTCCGCGGTGGCCTGAGCGATGCGCGGGGAATCGTGGCGGGCGGCCAAGGTCACCTTGGCGGGGCCGCGCTGGAGGAACTCCTCGACGATTCCCAGTCCGATCTCGGAGGTACCGCCGAGGAGGAAGATGTGCTGTGCTTGGCCTACTGCGTTAAGCATTGTCTAGTAGTCCTTTCGATTAGTGCAGCTCGAGGCGGCGGGACATGTCGGAGGCAAAGACCCCGGTCGGGTCGATGTCGTTGCGGGTCTTGAGCCAGCCTTCCATACCTGGGTACATCTTATGGAAAGTCTCCGGCGAGGTACGAGATTCCTTGGCCAGGTAGAGGCGGCCGCCGAATTCCAATACTCGGCGATCGAGATCGTCGAGGAAGGCGCCGAGGCCGGGACGGATGGGGAAGTCGACGCAGACATTCCAGCCAGGCATGGGATAAGACAGCGGAGCCTTGTTGCCTGGGCCGAAGAGCTTGAACACGTTGAGCGCCGAGTAGTGCCCGGAGCGCTGCATATCGCGAATGATCTCCTTGAAGGGCTCAACGGCGTCGGTCGGCACAACGAACTGGTACTGCAAGAAGCCCTTGGAGCCGTATCCACGGTTCCATTCGCCGATGAGATCGAGGGGCTGATAGAACTGCGTGAGGTTCTTGACCTTGTTATAGGCCGGCGCGCCCATGGCATAGTAGGCCTCGCCGATGGCCATGAGCGTGAGCTTGTTCATGGTCCATGAGGGGAAGATGTCCGGCACGGTCATCAGCTGCGGGGCATTGAACTTGAGCGGATCCTTCGCCAGCTTCGGAGCCAGCTCCTCGAGCTGCGCCAGGGTGGCCAGGGAGCCGCGCGAAATAGTGGAGCGGCCCAGCTTGGGCTCTGGTGAGATGACATCGAACCACGCGGAGGAATAGGTGTAGTTCTTCTCCGAGCCATCGGAGTGGAAGGCCACCGTCTCTTCGAGGTTGTCGGTGCGGTCCGTATCGGCCACGAAGTAGGCGGTCTCGGTCTTGGTCATGCGGATCTTCGCCCGCAGGATGATGCCGGTCAGGCCCATGCCGCCTACAGTGGCCCAGAAGAGCTCGGACTTCTCGCCCTCAGGCTCGAGGTGCAGGACCCGGCCATCAGCAACGAGGAGCTCCATGGAAACCACGTGGTTGCCAAAGGAGCCGGCGCTGTGGTGGTTCTTGCCGTGAATATCAGGGCCGATGGCGCCACCGATGGTGACCTGGCGGGTGCCGGGCAGAACCGGTACCCACAGGCCATAAGGGATGGCGGCTTTCATCAGCTGGTCCAGGGTGACGCCACCGTCGACGTCAACGATGGCGGATTCCGGATCGATGGAGTGGATCTTGTTCAGCGGCTGCATGTCGATGACGAGTCCGCCGCCGTTTTGGGCAGGATCGCCGTAGGAGCGGCCCATGCCGCGGGCAATGACGCCGCGGCGCAGGTGGCCTGGTTTGGTGGAGTTATCGTCAGCAACCTGGGCGACGGCCTTCTTGATGACGTCGACGTCTTCGGTCGAGACGACGTGTGCGGTTGTTGGGGCGGTGCGGCCCCAGCCGTACAGGGACTTTTCGGTGGTATGTAGTTCCATCTCTTACTCTTTGCTCGACGTGATGTATCGCTCCTAGCCTACTCACGTAGGTGGCGCGGGGAGGGGACCGAATTAAGTGACATTCGGAACAAAACGGACGCTTGTACTGCCCGAATATGTTGTTTACTACAGATCCATCAGCTCCCGAATCTCTGCGGGGAGCTCCTCCTGGGAAGTGATTTCTGGGCCCTCATACTCACGCAGTAACTGATACACCCTCCCGCGCGAGTGGGAATCGAGCATGGGAAGCTCTTGGGCCATGAGCCTCGTCATAAAACCATCTAGGGGAAGCGCGGTGTGCTCGGTGGCTAGGAAGTGCCCGTTGCGGCGGTCATCATTATCGCGCTGATCTTGCGCGGCTTGTTGCACCGGCGTGAGGTGCTCTTTTTTCGCGTCATACATGCGCTCTAGAGTACCGCCGCTTAAAGTAGATGCCATGACTACAGGGGCCGAGAAGGCAACAAACAACCGCCAAGATAATTATGCGCTCGATGACACACTAACCGGGCGCATTACCCAGGCCGCAGCGGCCGGGATTGTCACCTCCTACCCGGACTGGATTAAAAGCCGCCGTGGGCGCATTGCGGCATATGTGCTCTCCTTCTTCGGCTTCGGTGCTCTCGTGGCCTATACCAACGCCCAGGCCGAGGAGGAAGACAGCGCCGAGCCAGGCACCTTCGAGCCCGTCACGGGCGGCGAGGCTCCTGGTGCCTGGGCCGTGTCCGCGGCCGTCGTGCTCGCCGGGGTGCTGAGCACATGGTTGGGCACGGCGGCATCGCGCCGGGTGGTGCGCGGCCTGCGTAAGCGGGGCTTCGCCAAGCCCTGGACGGTGCTGGGAATCGTTGCTGCGGCAGTGGTTTATAGCACCAGCGAGCTGGAAGCGCGGCGGATTGAAAAACTAGCGCAATAGCTTTTGCGTATTGTGGGCAGCATGAGTTACGGGGTGACCGATCTAGCGCGGGCGCGAGCCAGGCGAGCGGGCACCCCTATCCAATTGCGGCGCGAACCGCTGACCATCATCTGCCAGGTTGCCAATATCCGCGCCGATGCGGAAGTCCACCGTCAGATTGGTTTCAGTGATGCACTGACCTTCAACGAGCTGCATCGCGTGCTCAGCATATGCTTTAGCCTGCCCAAGGAAGACTCCCCGTGGCACTTCTTCGAACACGTCGATGCCCGTGGCGCACGGATCGATCCGCGCCACCAGATCTCGGAGTTCCTGTGGAGAGAGGGCGACCAGGTGGACTTTTCCTGGGGGCTATGGGATTTCGAGATTGTCGTCGCGGAGATCTACCCACGCGATAGCGGCACGCCGCGGGCCCTCTGCGTCGGCGGCTCCGGCTCCCTCTTTCGCAACTTCGATCTCACGGCTATCAACGCCGAGCTCACCGGCCAGGAAACCATCGCCGAGGTGCTTAACATGGTCGCGCCCCCGGTTCGCCGGATGATCGAGCGCACGAAGCTCTATGACTTCGTTCCCCTCCTCCAAGCACTGGATCTGAATCGTCCGGTAGAGGTGAGCAGGCCAACGCGGCACACCCTGCGTAGCCTTCCCCGCGAGGTCACCACCGAGGGCCAGGATGCCTTTTGGGCGATGGCGCTGGCTCTTTCGTGTTTGGGCGGCAAGGAGCTAACTGATTCCGTGGTGGAGACCGCCATGGAAGCGCTGGGTTGGGTTGATGATGACGGCCGCAGCCTGACCGGGGAAAAGATCCGCGCGCTGTGCTCTTCTTCGCTGTCCCAATTGGAACGCGTGGGCGCCTATGGCCCAGCAGCCGACTCGCCGGTGGACCGCTTGGACGTGTACCGCGCATTGCTGCATGGGTAGAGTACTTTCTCGTGACTGATAAACCAGAAGATTCTTCGCAGGGCGCTGCGCGCGCCGTCGCCGAAGACGTGGAGGTACAGGCCTCGAGCACCTCGCTCAAGACGCAGCTCTTCCGCTTCATCTCCGTCGGGGTCTGCACCGCCGCCCTCGACTACAGCCTGACGCTGCTCCTCACCGCGCTCGGTCTGCATCGTTCCGCGGCCAAGGCCCTGGGCTGGGTGGCGGGAACCATCGCCGCCTACATCGCCAACGCGCGGTGGACCTTCGGCGCCCAGGTCTCCGGGCGCACCGCCGGTGCCGTGGCGGCTCTATATGGTTCGACCTTCGTGGTGCAGAACTTCCTCTACTGGGTTCTCAACGCGCCACTTTTGTCTCTGGGTCTCGACGGTGTTGTCAAAGACACCGTCGCCTTCGTCATCGCCCAGGCGGTGGCCACCGTGACCAACTTCGTCATCCAGCGCATATTTATCTTCAAAGATAAATAGAGAGAATTAGACGGGGAAACTAGATGCAGGAGGCCACAGGTCTGGCGCGGGTAGCCGGGCGTCTGGGACGTTCGCATTCTTTGCAGGCCCACGGCCTCAAATTCGCCCTCATCGGCGCCCTGTGCGCGCTTATCGACGGCGGACTGACCTGGACCCTGCAGCTCGGCCTCGAGGTTCTGGATAAGACCCAGGCCCGCGCCGTCGGCTTCGTCGCGGGCACCTGCACCGCCTATTGGCTCAACCGCCGTTGGACCTTCAACGCCCGAGGCTCCACCCGGCGTTTCCTGGCGGTGGCGGCGACCTACGCGCTTACCTTCGGCATCAACATGCTGCTTTACGATGTCGTCTTCGACCATCTCACCCATCAACGCTGGGACCCCAACCTCGGCCTGGCTTTAGCCTTTGCCGTGGCTCAATTGACGGCAACGCTGGTCAATTTCTTCATTCAGCGCTGGGTGATCTTCCGCTCGACGCGTAAGTCCTTCGAGGTCACAGACTAACTAAGGGCGGCGAAAATCCTCGGTGCGTCCGCGGTTATGGAGCTTGAGCCATTGCCAAAATCCCCGCGGATCGTGGCGCTGAACCAGGAAGAACCAGCCAAAGCGGGCGAATTCCTGGGGCAGAAGCTTGCGCATACCGCGCTGCCACAGCAGGTAACCGCGGTTGCGGTAGGTAAAGAAACGCTTGAACTCGCCCTCCGGATACTGCGTGTGCATCCGCCCGCCCAAAATGGGCTTGAACTCATCAGAGCCATCTGGGTGCAGGTAGCTCGTGGTCAGCGCGGTGCCAAAGGCGAGGCCAGAGCCCTGCAGGCGGCGGTGATATTCAACCTCATCGCCGCGGATGAACAGGCGGTAGTCCGGCACCCCGATGATTTCCATGGCCTCAGCCGAGATCAGCGCGCCGTTAAAGAGAGAGGCAATACCGGGCAGGAACTCGCCCTCAAGCTCATCCATACGCCGCCGCCATACCAGGCCTTGGCGCAGCGGAAAGGCCAGGCGGCCTGGGTCAGCGATATTGCATACCGCGGGGGAGACCTCGTGGAGCTGATGCGCCTCCGCTACCCGGTAGAGCTCCTCGAGCACGTGGGAATCGGCCGGCCGGCCATCATCGTCGGCGCACCACACCGCATCAGCCCCTAAGGCCAAGGCATGCAAAAAGCCCAGTGCAAAGCCGCCCGCCCCGCCCAAGTTGGTGTGGGAGGCGATGTAGACCGCGCGATCTCCGGCGCGATCTTCTACCAAAGCCTGCACGGCTGGGTCGGCGCCGTTATCGACCACGATGACCCATTGGACCGGGTGAGTCTGGTTCACCACCTGATCCAAGGAGGCGCCTAAAAGCTCCACGCGTTGGTGGGTAACGATCACGGCGGCGGTGGTCCCCGCCTTGCTCAAAGTGGCACTCATGGATTCCATTGTGCCACCCGTCAAGCCCGGCCCTAACCTTGAGTGGCCGAGTCGTCCTCGTTGGCAAAGCGCACACGCAGATCGCGGACATACTTGCCTGCCTCGGGGCCCTCGTACTCGCCCACTACCTGCGAAACCTCACCGGCCGAGCGGATGGTGCCGTGGTCTATCCACAGCGCCGTATTACACAGCTGGGCCAAGAAGTCATTGGAGTGCGAGGCAAAAACCAGGATGCCTGAGCGCTTGACCAGCTCTTGTAAGCGCACGCGCGCCTTGGCCATGAAGGCGGCGTCAACCGCGCCAATTCCTTCATCCAGAAGCAGAATCTCTGGCTCGATGGAGGTGACAACGCCCAAGGCCAGGCGCACGCGCATACCAGTGGAGTATGTACGCAGCGGCATGGCGAGATAGTCACCGAGCTCGGAGAACTCTGCGATCTCATCCATCTTATTTTTCATCTGCTTGATGGTCTGACCCAGGAAGAGCCCACGGACGATGATGTTGTCGTACCCGGAGACCTCCGGGTCCATGCCTACGCCCAGGTCGAAGACGGGGGCCACGCGGCCGCGCACCCGAGAAGCGCCGCGGGTGGGCTCGTAGATGTTGGACAATAGGCGCAGAAGAGTGGACTTGCCGGCGCCGTTGTGGCCAACCAAGCCGACGCGATCTCCCTCACGCAGGTGCAGGTTGATGTCCTTCAAGGCCTCGACGACGATGGTGTTATCGGAGTTCTTGCCAATCACGCCGCCGGCCGAGGAAAGCATGGCCTTCTTTAAGGAGCGGGACTTCGCATCAAAGATGGGGAAGTCAACGCAGGCGTTATAAGTATCGATGGAAACCATAATGTGCTTAAAACTCCTTCTAAACCCAGTAGCTCACGCGGAAGCGCCATTGGCGCATGGCTAGGGCGGCAAGCCCGATCCCGGCGAGAGTGCAGCCGATGACTATCCACCAGTGATAAGCCTCAACCGGCTGGCCAATCATGGGGGCGCGCACGACTTCCATGTAGTGATAGAGCGGGTTGAGCTGAGCCAACTTGGCACGCTCAGAGACCGCGCCGCCCTGGTTTTCCAGCGTATCCGTCATCCAGACAATTGGCGTGACATAAAACAGCAGCTGCGTCAGCGCCTCGAGCAAGGGAGCAATATCGCGGAAGCGAGTGGCCACGATGCCGAAGAACATGGCTACCCACACGCCGTTAATAAGCAGCAAGGCTAGGCCCGGGATGATGAGGAGGAACTCCCAGCCTAGGTGACGCGGGAAGATGATGATAAGCAGGACCCAAATGATGAGGTTATGAGCCAAGAACAGGGTTTGGCGCCACACCAGGCGGTACACGTGAACCGATAAAGGCGCGGGCAGCTGCTTGATGAGTCCTTCATTCTCAATGAAGACCGTGGAGCCTTCCTTGATCGCGCCGGAGATGAAGTTCCACATGATAAGGCCCACCGTGACGTGGGGGAGGAACTGTGCAGTGGGAATCTGAAAGAGCATGGAATAGAGCAGGCCCAAGGCTGCAGCCATGACACCGGTGGCGATGGTGATCCAGAAGGGGCCGAGCACCGAGCGGCGGTAGCGCTGCTTGATGTCTTGGATGCCCAGCATGAACCACAACTCGCGTTGACGTGCGCCCTGGAGCAGATCCGCGAAGGCGGCCCGGAACGTCTTGGATTGGGACGCTGGGACCTCGCCTTCGACGGTGGAGGCGACCATGCGCGCGACGTCGGCGCGCTGTTGATTGTTATCGTGCACGTCAATTACCCTAGCGCGCGGTGCAGACAAACGGGGATCTACACGCCGCCTATACTGGGAAAACACTCCTGTGCTGGGAAGATCCAGATTTAGGCAACGGGGCTTAAACGCGTATAGAGTAGATAAGCGATTGACTGCAGAAGTCGTCCAAACTAAAACGTGAGGGAAAGGTAGATCGATGCCACTAGGCTTGCCGCCTCAGTATGACGTTGCTAGCGTGCGAGGTCTCTACACCGGCTTGGCTGATGGCTGGACCTACCTCAACGCGCACACCGACCCGCAGATCTCCGAGCGTGTGGCCGCGGGAGTCTCCCGCGCTTTCCGCATGTCGGCGGCTGTATCCACCCACGAGTCCTCCGGCGGTGCGCACTCCGCGCCGACGGGCCCGCGGCGGCTGGTGGGAAACACCCACTACGATGCCGCCCGCATGGCGGTAGCGGATCTCGTCGGCGCCCAAGCTGACCGCGTGGTACTGGGTCCCTCTCTACCCGTTTTGTATAGCTCACTGTCGCGCGCTTTGCGCCCGCTGTTGCGGCGCAATTCCTCGGTAGTTCTCTCCAAGCTGGATCCGCCGGAACTCTACTCGGCCTTCGCCGAGGTCAACGCCGATACGCGCTGGGCGCAGCCGGATCTGGGCACGGGCGAGCTGCCCGGCTTCCAATTCTCCGAGCTGGTGGATGGTTCCACGCGCCTCGTGGCTTTCTCCGCCGCACACGAACTTTTGGGCACCGTATCCCCGGTGCGCGAGATCATGGAGGCCATCCGTTCGCGCTCCCGCGCCTGGACGCTGCTCGACGTCTCTGCGCTCGCCCCCTATCGTCCCATCGCCTTCGATGACCTCGGCGCCGATATCCTCGGCGTTGACCTCGGCTTGCTGGGCGGGCCACAGCTCGCCGCCCTGGTATTCCGCGATACGGCCATGTTCCGCCGGCTTGATGCCTTGAGCCCCGTCAACAGCGAGCACATCGCTGCCAAGCTCGAGACCCCTGTTTCCTCCGGCTTGGCCGGTGGTGTGGGGCCACTGGTAGATCACCTCGCTGCTCTAGCCGGCGGGGAGCGCGGTTCGCGCCGGGTGCGCGTGCATCGTTCCATGGGCGCGCTGCGCGGCTACCTCGACGATCTCGGAGGAGATCTCTATACCTACCTGGGCACGCTGCCGGCCGTACACATCCTCGGGGTTACTGGGGAGGCCGCTGCCGAAGCCTCCGATGACCGCCTACCACGCCTGACCTTCGCCGTGCGCGGCGTGCCCGCTGAGACCGTGCACCAGCGCCTCTTCGACAACGGGTTGGTGACCACCCTGGCCCCGCGCACCCCACTGCTCACGGAGATGGGCGTTGATGAGGTCGGCGGGGCGGTTACCGTCGCGCTCGGCCCCTTCAATACCCGCCACGACATCGAGCACCTCACCCGCGTCGTGGCCTCCCTGGCCTAAACCCTTCTAGCCCTCGCTTGAGTTCTCGCCGATCTCGAGCACCAGCTTTCCGGTGACCTCGCCGGAGTCGAGCAGGGTGTGGGCGCGGGCGGCTTCGCCAAGCGGCAACACTTTGTGGATATGGTGACGCACCGTGCCATCCGCCAGCCACGGCCACACGTGGCGCACCGTCTCCGCGACGATCTCTGACTTCTTCTCCACGCTGCGCGAGCGCAACGTGGTGCCCCGCAGTGCCAGGCGCTTGGCCAAGAGCACTCCCATGTTCAGCTCCGCCTTCGTGCCGCCTTGCAGCCCTATTGTCACCAGCTGGCCGTCCGTGGCCAGAGCCTTGAGGTTGTCTTTCAAGTACTTCGCGCCGATGATGTCGAGGATGACGTCGCAGGAGTTCTTCAGCTCCGCCGCGAAGTCCTGCTCGCGATAGCTGATGAGGATATCGGCGCCATATTCGCGGCAGACCTCCAGCTTTTCTGGCGAACCAGCGGTGACGGCCACCTGCGCGCCCAGCGCCTTGGCCACCTGGATGGCGAAGGTGCCGATGCCGCCCGCCCCGCCGTGAATGAGAATCCTCTGCCCACTGTGCAGGTTGGCCGTCATCACCAGGTTCGACCACACGGTGCAGGCCACCTCTATCACGGAGGCCGCCTCCGTCAGGGAATAGCTCGCGGGGATGGGCAGCAGCTGGCCTTCCGGCACGGCCACGTACTCGGCATAAGCCCCGCCTGCGAGCAGGGCTCCTACCTTTTCGCCGACCTTGCGCCCAGTATCACCAGAATCGACAATAGTACCTGCGCATTCCAGGCCAATGATCTCCGAAGCCCCAGGCGGCGGCGGATAATGCCCCCGGGCCTGGAGCAGATCAGCGCGGTTGACTCCCGCGGCATGCACCTTGAGAAGTACTTCCCCCGGGCCTGGGGTGGGGGTGTCCACCTCGACCAGGGCGAGCGAGTGTGGGTCATCATTATTGGTGAGTTGAATTGCTTTCATGCCCGCCCAGCTTAGGGAAAGCGGGGGCGGGTTTCTAGGAACAGGCCGACTCGGGTAACCTATGACTGTTGCGCGTGAGGCTTGCCTTGGACCGCGCGGCATATGGAGACGTGGCAGAGCGGCCGAATGCACTGGTCTTGAAAACCAGCGTGGGGAAACTCACCGCGGGTTCAAATCCCGCCGTCTCCGCCAATGTCCTCAGTCGCGTCATCGTTGACATATGAGCGCGACATGGTGGACAAATCCGGCAGTTTCTGTTCTGAGAACAGTGGCTGCCGGATTTGCATTTCTGAACCAAGATTTCATCTGTTGGAGCGGGTTGAGGAATCCCTTTCCTTGTCTTTCTTGCGGCTGCTAGGGCTCTAAGCGCCGCTTAACCGCATCCGTGGGGACACGCTTCAAGGCGGCCGCGCTTTGACTCTGTGCGCCTTGTAGCTGCTGCTATAACAGGCCTGCGACGCGCGAAACCAGCAGCTCTCCTGGGCCTGGCACCAAATCAATGCGGATGGCACCGCGGTTGGGGCTGTTCATGGTGTCAGATACGACGTGACTGATCTGTCACCTATCATTCGGGGCTTCCCAAAACAGCGATGTCGACTATGTCTTGAACACGAACACCGCCGTCTCCGCTAACTTTCACGGCCTGAGGACGCCCACTGATTTTGTTGCCGCTTGAGCCCGATCATTCAGGATAGACCGGATGGCCTTGCTAGCGCGCGGGGTAATTCTGGCGAGGCGGCCCGGCTGTGGATAACCGGGGCGGTGCGGGCGAGTTATCCACAGTTTTCCTTACTGGGTGCGGGTTGGGGATTGTCGTACCGCGTGGCGGGGCC
>NZ_DGRD01000049.1:0-69919 GCF_002390965.1 Corynebacterium sp. UBA4397 | reverse complement strand
TCTGGCAGCCCCCGCACACCAGCCGTTAGGCCAACCGGCCCAACGGCGACTTCCCGCACCCTAAAATACACCCCAGCGGGCAAGCAGGCAGGAATCGGGCTTTGCGGTGGAGATGATCCCGGAAAATACCCACAAGGGACTCGCTTATCACGCACTCTAGAACCCAGAAGAGCCGCTAAGCCTTGTCCGCATGAAAAAGGCCCGCCGTCTCATCTTCCCTCAGCTTACCTCCCACACCATGAGCGGTGTGCGAGGACGTTGCAGGGATTAAAAGCGGCGGGCCTTAAAACAAAAGCCTAGAGCGAGAAACTACTCTGCGGACTCTTCAGCGGCCTCAGGAGCCTCGGTTGCTTCAGCCTCAGCGGCAGCGGCCTCAGCGGCGGCCTTCTCTGCGGCTTCCTTCTCGGCAGCAGCCTTGGCCTCAGCGGCCTCCTTGGCCTTGTTCTTCTTCTCGGTGATGGCCTCGATGGTGGGGCCATTGTTGGCCTCAGCGAGGGCAGCGTTGAACAGATCCAGCTTGGAGGGCTTCTCCGCTGCAACCTTCAGGGTTCCCTCAGCACCGGGCAGGCCCTTGGCCTTCTGCCAGTCACCGGTGACCTTGAGCAGGGCGAGGACGGGCTCGGTCGGCTGCGCGCCGACGGAGAGCCAGTACTGTGCACGCTCGGAGTCGATCTGAATGAGGGAAGGCTCCTGCTTGGGCTGGTAGATACCGATGTTCTCGATAGCCTTGCCGGAACGGCGGGGGCGGGCATCAGCGATGATGACGCGGTACTCGGCGTTGCGGATCTTACCAATACGCTGGAGCTTAATCTTGACGGCCATGATGGCCTCCTTTTCTAGTCACTGGGCAGTTCAGACGCCTGTCACGTTCTTCATTGACTGGCCGGTTCAACCCTTGGATTTACTGCATGTGACGTACCGGCCGACCGTAGTCGGTGACGGTGTTATGCAGGAAAACTTTACTTATTTAAATGTCAGCCATTTCCGTGCGTTTCTGCGCAACGCGAAATAACCTCAGTCATACTACCCTGTTTGCGGTCCGTTGAGAAATCACCGCCTTAGTCAAGAACTGATCTGGACTTGCCGCTCGCGCCGTTCGACTCTAGCCCTCTGAACCTAGTATCCTTATCCGCGCGAATCATGCCCATCCACGCCGAGAATCTCGGCTGCTCCGCCGGCTTAAATGGCTTTAATGGAATGTATATGAACAAAGAATCCCCACGAAATTTCCGGTACCGTTATGACCTCGACGGTTTGCGGGGAATCGCCATCGCGCTCGTGGTTATCTACCACGTTTTCGTGGGAAGGGTCTCTGGCGGCGTGGATGTATTCCTGCTGCTTTCTGGTTACTTCTTCCTGGGTTCTCAGCTGCGTTATGCGGCCAATCCTGACGCTTCCCTCAACCCGTGGTGGCCTCTGTGGCGCACTGCCCGGCGCCTCGTACCCAGCCTTGCTTTGGTCATTGGCGCTACTTACTTCTTAGTTCGTGCATTCGCACCGGAGCTGATGAGCACGGAGTTTACGCAGCAGATCACCGCCACGATGCTCTACTTCCAGAACTGGGAGCTCGCGGTTCAAAACGCGGATTACGTGGCTGCCTCCTCCACTACCTCGCCGCTGCAGCACATGTGGTCGATGGCCGTGCAGGGACAGTTCTATCTCATGGGGATAATCTTTGCGCTTATCCTCGCCGCCATAGTTAAGCACCGGCCTACAGGAAGCAGCATTAAAAGCCGCACGCTTCCCACCGTCAACGAGATGGCCGGCCCGATTCTCATCGTCGTCACCATCGCTTCCTTCGCCTATGCCTCGCGCTTTGGCCTCTACGGGCCTCCTGAGAACTATTACTCAACATGGTCGCGGGCATGGGAGCTGACCTTGGGCGCGGTGCTGGCAATCTACGGCTCCAAGTGGGTCATCCCCCAGCGCTTCGCGGATCTCTTCACTGGGTTTGGTCTACTGTGCCTCATGTTTACCGGTGCCATTATCGCCGATACTTCTGCCTACCCTGGGCCTCTCTCTTTGCTTCCGCTGGGCGGCGCGGTCCTAATCATCCTGGGAGGCGGTGGCAGGATCTCGCGGGCCATGGCCTCCAAGTCCGCGCGTTGGTTGGGCGATGTTGCCTACCCCCTCTACCTCTGGCACTGGCCGCTTCTCATTGTTTCGACCTCCGCGCTGAAACTTGATACCCCGCCCTGGTGGCTGGGCATCATCATCATCGCAATCTCCCTCGTCTTGGCGGATCTCACGCACCGCTTCGTGGAAAAGCCCCTGCGTCAGCACCGCAAGCGCCCGCTTATCGACGACCTCCCAGTCAACAAGGCACTGTCCTCACTGCGCCAGAGGGCTGGGGCCGCACGCGGCGTGGGAGGCGTCGTCGTAACTGCCTGCGCCGTCGCTCTGCTGACCATTCACCCCTCATGGATCTCCTCTCTTAATAGCGCAGATTCTGAGCTTCTCAACCCTCGCGATTATCCGGGCGCCGCTGCTTATGCGCTTGATGTTCCCGTGCCAGAGGGGATTCAATACCGCCCGGATCCGATACTGGTGGGTGGCATAACGCCTCCTACCTCGGTAGCGCACTGCTTCATCCGCGAGGAAGAGGCCCCTGACTTCTTCCCCTCCGAAAGAGTTGACGGCGGCCCCTGCCTCTTTGGTGATCAAGACGCCGAGAAAGAGGTCTACGTGGTCGGCGGCTCCCATGCTGAGCAGTGGATTTCCGGTCTGGATAAACTGGGCCGCCAGATGGGCTTCAAGGTTGTCCCTATGCTGCGCGTTGGTTGTCCCATCGAGCTCGGTGATGATCTCACGGTATCTCCTGAGTGCGCTGAGTGGGGCAAGCTGGTGACCGAACGCATCATTGACGCAAAACCTGCCTTAGTCATCTCAAACAGCACCCGGCCCCAGGACCCTGCCGGTCACGGCCCTGACTACGTGCCGCCGGGATACGCCGCCTTCTGGGAAGAACTAGCAAATAATGACATCCCCTTCCTCGGCTTGCGGGATAATCCTTGGGGCTTTACCCCTGAGGGCATGCCCCGCGGCTTCGACGAGTGCTACGTCACCACTGAGGATGTTGTGGGCTGTGGAATGCCCAGCGAGCGTGTGTACGCGCCCGTGGATCCCTCCGCCTTCGTTCTCTCCCAGTATTCCAACATGCTGGGTCTGGACACTTCGACGTGGTTCTGCCGGGACGGTTCTTGCCCTGTAGTCATTGGCAATGTGATGGTCTATCGCGACATGCACCATATCTCTAGTGCTTTCGCCGACTCCGCGATGCCGATGCTGAGGGATGCTATTCAGCTTTTCCTCGACGGCGAAACTGTGCAACAGGAAGCACCCGAGGAGCAGGAAACTCCAGAGGAGACGAGCGAAGAACAGCCACAGCCTGTCCGTCCTGCTCCACAGCTAGCTCCCGCCGAGCCTGTACAGCCGGTTCCCTACCCAGTCTATGGCGCGGCCGCAGCCAACCCAGTCTAGGAATACGGAAGTTCGTTTCTCTCCTGAGAGAGAAGAAACCCCGCGATGCCCCTCACAAAAGAGGTTTATCGCGGGGGTTAGTTGTTTAAGGCACTACTTCCAGCGCTACTTCTTGCCCTGGCCGAAATCGAGGTTATTGAGGTCGATGTTCTCCATGCCCTTGGGCATCTTCGGCGATGGGCCCGCCTGGCCTTGGCCCATCTGCTGCTGGAGTTTTTGCAGCTCCTCTATGGAAGGCATGCCGCCGCCCATGCCGGGCATACCGCCGCCCATGCCGGGCATTGCACCTGGCATCTGCGGACCACGCGAAGAGTTGCCCTTGGCCTTCTTGCGCTTGCCCTTTTTGTTCTTTCGGCCCTTGGCCTGCTTCTTGGTAGCAGAGCGCCCCAGGCCGCCGCCCATGCCGAATTGTCCGGCCATGCGCGACATCATCTTCTTAGACTCGTTGAAGCGCTCTATGAGCTGGTTGATGTCGGAGACGCTGACACCGGAACCAGTGGCGATGCGCTTGCGGCGCGAGGCATTGAGGATCTTGGGATCCGTGCGTTCTTGGGGAGTCATGCCGCGGATGATGGCCTGGATTCGGTCGAGTTGCTTTTCATCAACCATGTCCGCCATCTGGCTCATCTGGCTGCCGCCGGGCATCATCTTGAGCAGGTTGCCAATGGGCCCCATCTTCCGAATCATGAGCATCTGATCCAAGAAGTCATTAAGGGTCATCTCGCCGGAGCCAATTTTGGCTGCGGCTTCTTCGGCCTTCTTCTGATCCAGGGACTGCTCAGCCTGCTCAATCAGGGAGAGCAAGTCACCCATACCGAGGATGCGGCTGGCCATGCGCTCGGGGTGGAATACATCGAAGTCCCCGAGCTTTTCACCGGTGGAGGCAAACATGATGGGCTTGCCTGTGACCTCACGGATAGAGAGCGCGGCACCACCACGGGCGTCGCCATCGAGCTTGGTAAGAACAACGCCACTGAAGTCGACGCCATCGCGGAAGGCCTCCGCCGTATGCACGGCGTCTTGGCCGATCATGGAGTCGATGACGAAAAGGACTTCGTCAGGATTGACCGCATCACGGATGTTGCGCGCCTGGGTCATCAGGGTCTCGTCGATGCCCAAGCGGCCGGCGGTATCGATGATCACCACGTCATGCTGGGTGCGCTTGGCTTCCTCGATACCGGCCTTGGCCACCGCTACGGGATCACCGTGGGAGGTACCCATCTCGTGCTCGAAAGAGTCGACGGAGGTGCCGGGATCGGGAGCAAAAGTAGGAACTCCTGCACGCTCACCGACAATCTGCAACTGCTGTACGGCGCCGGGGCGCTGGAGGTCACAGGCCACGAGCATAGGCGTGTGCCCTTGACCGGCCAGGTGCTTGGAAAGCTTTCCGGCAAGGGTGGTCTTACCTGCACCCTGCAGACCGGCAAGCATGATGACCGTGGGCGGGTTCTTGGCTAGGTGCAGACGCCGTGTCTCGCCGCCGAGGATCTGAACGAGCTCCTCGTTGACGATCTTGATGACCTGCTGGGCCGGGTTAAGCGCCTCGGAGACCTCTGCGCCTGCAGCACGCTCCTTGATGCGCTTGATAAAGCCGCGGACAACATTGAGCGAAACATCGGCCTCGAGCAGCGCGAGACGGATCTCGCGCGCGGTGGCGTTAATATCCGCCTCGGTTAGTTTGCCCTTGCCACGCAGACCCGATAGGGCAGATTGCAAGCGGTCGGACAAAGACTCAAACACTTCTGAGTGCTCCCTCAATACTCGGGGTAATTCTTAACTCCCCCAGCTTAGCCGGTCGCCAGTACCTGGGTCACATTTCTCACCACCGAGGCGCGCGAAACGTCCCCGATAGGCTGTGCCTGCAGCACCATGGTCGCTCCCGGGTTATCTACCGTAATCCACTCACAATCTGGCAGCTTGGCCAGCACGTGCCCAAACACGTAGGGCCTATCGGGGGTTCGCACCTCGAATACTCCACCGGCATTCCACATGGCAGTTGCCGGTGCGCCCCCCTCTATGGGAGGAAGAACGGTGTACACCCCCGACTTATAAGCCTGCACGAAGCGGTCTTCGTCGGCGGCGGCGGCGAAAGACTCCTGCGCTGTGCGCACGTCGAACTCTGCGGCATAGCCAGCATCGAGACCCTGCTCTGAGTCAGCACTCACGCGCGCCATCCTGACTTTGACGATGCTCCAGCCCAATGCCGCGATGAGCGCCAATACACGAATGACCTCACGCTGATAGGAACCATGCCAGAAGATCGTGAGCTCTTTCTCCGCAGCGTTGGCACGCAGCCCGATCTCGCCTTCGGTATGGACTCGGGGACGCACTGGAACGAAGGTCTGCAACTCCCGGAGGGCTCGGCGAGTAAGAACCTCGATTCCACGCTCCATACGCTGGTTCCACACCCCGGGGCCAGTGGATTCGGCATCAGCCTTGGCCAAGACCTTCAACAAGTTCACCGTGAGATGATCGAAATGCACCGCGTCGAGCAGCGCGTCGCGCGCCTCATCTGAGGCGGGATCCATCCTGGTGACGATCTTGGCCAGCGTGGTGTGCTCGGCCACGAGCGTCTGCACACGTGAGCGATCCGCCAGGTTCAAGCGCATCTTCGCGGCCATTTTGGTCACCATTTCCGCCCCCACCTGCTCGTGAGGACGGCCATAGCCTTTTCCAATGTCGTGATAGAGAGCTGCCAGCAGTAAGAGATCTGGCCGGGCCACGTGGGTACGCATCTCGGCGCAGCGCTCCACAGTAAGAACGCTGTGAAAATCAATGGTATGCAGGTGCGTGCGCTCACGTGGCATCATGCCGCGAATATGCGGCCACTCTGGCACGATCTTCTCCCACAGGCCGTGCTCGTCAAGCTGGGCTATGACGCGATGGGTCTGGGTGGGAAAAGAGAGCAGAGCAAAGAAGGCGTCCGTGCAGGAAGAAATCCAGTGTTCGGGCAAGGGCGGCAGGCTGCCAAGACTTCCCCAGACGCCGGGATCGATCTTCTTGCCAGTACGCGCAGCGGCGGCCGCCACGCGCAGCACCAAGGCTGGGTCAGCAAGGTCCGCATTGCGCGCCAAGGTAACGTAGCCGCGCGACTCAACCACGTCGAGGTCAAGGGGTTTGCGCACTGTATTGTGGCTGCGGCGTCCCACGAGGTCGCGGGCAGCGCTCAAACCCCGTTCTACGGCCTTGTCCACGGTAGCCGCGGCAGATACCAGCGCGGCGGAGAGCTCATAGCGATCTGCGAAGCCGAGATCGGCGGCGATGTCAGCCGCGAACTCGGGATCGAGGGTATCGCGGTGCCTGCGCGCGTGGACATGCAGCAGCGTGCGTACGTCGAGCAACAGGCGCCGCGGCCCAGAAAGATCCGGAGCATCGCAGAGGTTTCCCAGCGCTAAGGCGCGCAGGAGCTGGATATCGCGTAGACCACCGCGCCCGTTCTTGATGTCCGGGTTGGTCATAGCAGCAAGCGTTCCTGATCTCCGCCACCGCGAGATAGTTGCGGCGAGGAAGTCCTCAAAATGCCGCTGAAGCTGCAGACGCCAGGCAGCCAGAATCTTGGCGCGGGCCTCATCCACCAGCATCTTGTCCCCGGCCACGTAGCTGAGGTCGAGCTGGGCGAATCCCGCCGACGTATCCTCGGCCGCTATCTGGGCGCACTCGGAAGGAGTGCGCATGGAATAGTCGAGGTGATACTTGGCATCCCACACCGGGTACCACAGCTGCGAGGCTTTCTCCTCATCGAGCAACTCTCCATCGGGATAAAGCAGGATGAGGTCGATGTCGCTGCGCGGGGTCATCTCTCGGCGTGCGAAAGACCCCGTAGCTGCCAGGGCGTAGCTGGCAGGCAGCTCCAGGGTCTTAAGTAGTTCCGAGGCCTTGTTATATGCCTCGTCACGCAGTTGCGCTGGATTGCGCGTCACAATACCTCGCTTTAGAGAGCGGCGTTTCCGCGCTCGCCGGTACGCACTCGAATAACTTCTTCGACTGCGGTAACCCAGATCTTGCCATCACCAATCTTTCCGGTGAAGGCCGCTTCTACGATGACGTTGACGATTTCGTCCACGGATTCATCGACGGCGAGGACTTCCAGCTTAACCTTGGGCACGAAGTCCGTGGCATATTCTGCGCCACGGTAGACCTCGCTGTGGCCGCGCTGCTGGCCAAAGCCCTGTGTTTCGGTGACGGTGAGTCCGTGAATGTCTAGCTGTTCGAGGGCCTCACGGATATCGGGAAGCGTAAACGGCTTAACTACGGCGGTAATCAGTTTCATGTCTTACTCCTTAGCTTCGGTACGAGGCGGAATAACGGGCGATGATCCGCTGCTTCCTTCTTCTTTCATAGTAGCGCTCGAGACCAAGCCGCTTCGCATATTGTCCGGACCTTGCAAGTCATAGGCAGACTCGCGGTGTTCGGTGTAGTCGATGCCGTTGTATTCAACCTCGTCATCGACGCGCCAGCCCATGACGGCCTTGAGCACGATGGCGATGATGAAAGTTCCGATGCCGGAAACCAGCATCGCTGCCACGGCGATGGCGAACTGCACGGCCAGCAGCTTGAATCCAGGTCCGACCTCATCGGTGAAGATGCCGCCCTCGCTGGCGAAGAATGCCAGGCCGATGGTGCCCCAGAGGCCGGCAACGAGGTGCACGCCGACGACGTCAAGGGAGTCATCGTAACCGAACTTGAACTTCAGACCAACGCCGAGGCAGGCCAGGATTCCGCCGATGAGCCCCAAGATAATGGAGGTCAGTGGGGTCAGGGCGCCGGCAGCTGGGGTGATGGTGACAAGCCCGGCGACGATACCGGAGGCAGCGCCCAAGGAGGTAGCTGCCTTGTCTCGAATCATTTCCACTGCCATCCAGCCGGCCATCGCCGCTGCGGTTGCCACGGTGGTGTTGAGCCAGGCCAGGCCTGCCAGACCATCTGCCGCGAAGGCGGAGCCGCCGTTGAATCCGAACCAGCCGAACCACAGCAAGGCAGCGCCGGTCATGACCATGGGCAGGTTGTGCGGGCGACCAATGGACTTGGGGAAGCCGCGGCGCTTGCCGATGACTAGGGCAAGGACGAGGGCCGCAGTACCTGCGGAAATGTGGACGACGGTACCGCCCGCGAAGTCGATAGGAGCGATGGTGGCTTCGCCGTCGGTGACGCCGAACAACCAGGCAGACACAGAGTTTTCAGCGTGGGAGAGCAGTCCCCCGCCCCAGACCATGTGGGCCAGCGGAAAGTAGACGAAGGTGGCCCATGCACCGCTGAATACCAACCAGGTGGAGAACTTAACGCGGCCTGCCAAGGCACCCGAGATGAGGGCAGTGGAGATTACCGCGAAGGTGAGCTGGAATCCGATATCGATGATGTTGGGGTAGCCAGAGGCTCCCTCTACGTAGTTTCCAGCCTCGTCCACGATTTGGTCCTTGAGACCAAAGAACTCGAAGGGACTTCCGGTAATTCCTGCCCACGACGTCGTGGCGTAGGACATGGACCAGCCCCACAGGACGTAGATGATGCTGACCACGGCCATTGCCCCGAAGGACATCATCATCATGTTGAGGACACTGCGGCGGCCTGACATACCGCCATAAAACAATGCGAGCGCCGGGGTCATTAGCAGAACGAGGGATGCGCTAATGAGCATCCAACTCGAGTTCCCCGCCACCGCTGTCACCTGATCGGGAGTCATCATTCACCAACTTTTCTATAGTCTTATAGATACAAGAAATAGATTATCGGTAGGACTATAGAAACTGCAAGTTTTAGTCTCTCGACAGATATATCACAGCGCGCGCCTAAGCTTTATTGTTACCATCCCGCTCCATCTCGGCGTAGCGGCGACGCGCATACTTCACGTCGGTGACGGTCACACCGTAGATGGAACGCCCCATGTAGAAGGAGCCCACGGAGGCCACTACCCATACCCCGGCGCAGGCCACGAGGACCTTGATGAAGGACACAACCGAAAATCCCTCCTGCGCGCAGTCAACGATGAACTTGGCCACGAGGGTCAAGGGAACGGCAACACCCACGGTAGGGCCCAAGAGATTGACTCTTGTCAGCGCATCTGGGGCGCGCCACAGGGCAATAACGGTGGCCACGACCATGACGGTAGCCAGCACCAGAAGGATCGAGGCGAAGACTTCATAGAGAGCCATGCTTAACGACGTCCTTTCGAAATAACGCGTGCCATCGACAGCGTGGGCAGCACACCGCCAGCAATCGCACCCAGTACCGCGATGTCGTAGACCAGGGCGGCGTCATTGAGCAGCGACCACGAAAAGTAGACGCACAGCATGCCGTAGAAGACCAGATCAGAAAGCACGGTCCGCGTTAGCTCGTCGCGGCTGCGTAAGGCGAGGATGATGCCCGCCATGATCGAGCCGGCCATGACCGCGATGCACACGGTCACCACCCAGCCAAAGGGACTCAAGGATCCAGGATCAAACATCTGCTACTTCCTCTCGCCTTGGTCGCGCCGCGCCCGCACGGGCCACACGGAGAACTTCTCCGCCTCCGATGCCGCCAGTGGGGTGTCCTCTTCCCCGACCATATCGGGAGCACGCATCTGCCTGCCCAGGGTCTCCAGGGGATACTCATAAAAGGCTGGGTCCAACTCCGCATGCTCGCCCTGGCCAGGCACACCATAGTCAATCTCCTTGACGTGCGGAGCCATGCGCTGCTCCATATCTGCCAACCCCGCGACGACCTCTGCGGGATCGGATCCCATCACCGCCTGCACGATAACGATGCGCGGGTTTCCCTCGCGCGTGGGCTCACGCAAGCCCAGCGAGAGAGTACCTGGGGTGGCGGTGATAGAGGTGCTGAACCAAAAGATCTGCCACGCCGAGGTCACGCGGAGCGGATACCTCACGATGACCGGGCGATATCCCGTATCGCGCTTGAAGGAGGCAAAGGCCAGCGTGAAGCCGGAGACGAAGATCTCCTTGATGAGCCATGGAATGTAGAAGATGACATGCATTTAACGGCCCTCCTGAATGGAGTCGAGATCGGGCATGGCCACGGGGTCGTCGCCAAGCACGGCGTCGACGTAGGCGTCGGTGTTGAGCAAGTCCCCAGCAGCCTGGTCCACGACTCCGATGACGGGACCGGCGAAGACGAACATCGCCACGGAACCCAAGATCAATGCGGCCGAGGGAGCCATCAGCTTCTTGCGAATAACGAGCTCATCTGGGACCTTTTCCGCGGGGAGGTCCTTGCCCCAAAATACCTTGCGCCACACGCGCAGCATGGCCAGGAAAGCGGCAAAGGAGGCGATGATGATAACGGCGATGGATACCCAGGCCCAGATCCCGCCATCCCGCGCGATCTCAACAACGATGAGGACTTTGCCCCACATACCGGAAAAGGGTGGGAATCCCACCACCGCGAAGGATCCTGCGGCAAATATCCAGGCAATGATGGGATCACGGCGTGCTAGGCCTGAGAGCTTCCTCAAGCGGCCCGTGCCGTAGGTTTCCTCGATGGCGCCGGAGGCAAGGATGAGCGAGCCAAGGGTGAGCATATGGTGGACGGTGTACAAGATGCCTGCAGCCAGAGCGCGCTGCGGATCCGCGGTGCTAAAGGCCAGCATGATGACGATGAAGGGGATGCCGTTGAGCATCTGATAGCCCAGGACGCGGCGGATGGAGTTCTCCGCGAGCCCGCCGAAGGAGCCCACCAGCATCGATACCAGCATCAGGACGATGATGAGCACCCCCCAGCGCTCATCCATGCCGAAAAGATGGACGTAGAGGCGATAGAGCATGTACACCGCGACCTTGGTGTGCAGGCCCGAGAAGAGCCCCATGACCGCGGCCGAGGTGCCTGGATAGGTGCGCGGGAGCCACGACTGCACGGGGAAGATGCCGGCCTTGGTGATAATAGCGATGACAATGATGGCACCGGCCACGGTGGCAGGACCATTACCGGCCGCAGCGCCCTCCAGGGCAGCAAGGTTGACCACGCCGGTCACCGAGTACATGAAGCCAACGCCGACCACCAACAAGGTGGAGGCGAAAAGGTTAACCAAGACGAATGCGCGACCCGCCGCCAGGCGTGACCACGTGCCAGACATCGTGATGAGCCCGTAGGAAGGCAACAACATGACCTCGATGAACACGAAGAAGTTGAAGAGATCCGCTGTAAGCAAAGCACCGCAGACGCCGGTAATGAGGATAAGCGTCAGGGAGGGATAGTAGCGGGACTTGGTCTCCCCGCTGACAATGGCGAACCAGTTGGCGCCGAAGGCCACGATCATCGTGCTGACAATCATGAGCGCGGAGAAAGAATCCGCCGCGAAAGAAATGCCGGCGTTGCCGCGGTAGAGGCCCACCGAGTGCGCAACTACGCCTTCGTTTAGCGTGTAGACCAAGAGCGCCAGCCCGGCAAAGATGCCGATGCCGGGGACTATAACCATGATGGAATCGCGCACCCTACGCCATGGGGCCAAGAGCGCAAAAGCCGCAGAGACCAGTGGCACTGCCGGGAACAGCGGGAGGAGCTGACTTACTAGGTCATTCATTTATGCCTCCTCATTCTTGTCATTGTCTTGGTCGCGGCGTCCCTCTGCCCCATCAGCAACTGCGGAGGCAGGGTTCTCGTGCGCAGCCGGCGGGGTACCGCGCCGCAGCGCGTGCATGTGCTCGTCCGAGCGGCTTAGGATCTCTCGATTCTGCGAGTCACGCCCCAAGGTAGAAAAAGCGTGATCCACGGTGTTGTCATCCACCGGCTCGACGACATTGGTGTCGTCATTCGCTCCCATGGCCGCCATGGTTAGCAGGATGGTCGAGGTGGCCATCGAAATAACAACCGCTGTGAGGACGAAGGCCTGCGGTAGCGGATCGGACATCTCTTCAAAAGGAACCCGGGAGGGAAAGGCCTCTCCGCGGTAGGAATAGACCCCCGTGGCCAGAAGCGTCAGGTTGACGCCGTGCCCAAAGGACATCATTCCCAGCACGATGTGGACTAGCCCGCGCTGTTGGATGAGGTAGACGGCTCCGCCGACGAGTACTGCAATGGTTAATGCCAGAATCATTAGTTCTCCCCCTCGCGTTTACGCACGGCTCGTGGGGACTCTTTCTTGGTTCGTGCCTCGGCCTTGTTGAGCAAAGCCAACGGATTGCTCGAGGGATTGATCGGTTCGGGATAAGGATCGTCCTCGTCCTCGAGGACCACCCGCGGGGTATCCGGTAGCGCCGAGTCCTTGTCGTGGATCCAAGGCAAGTACTCGCGTTCCGTACCGGGACGAAGATATCCACCCAAGGCGTTGATCGCCATGGTGAGCATGCCAAGCACCGCGAGGTAGATGCCGAGGTCGAAGATGAGCGAGGTGGTCCAGTGCTGGCCAAAGGCATGGCCATGAATCGCGGTAAGGAAGCCGCCGTTGCCCAATCCACCGTGCCAGTAGCCGATGAATCCGGCCGAAAGCGCCACGATGATTCCGATGCCGGTGAGGTGAATAGGAGTCATCTTGCCAAAGACAATCTCATCGGAGCCGCGCGAAAGGTACGTCAACCCGATGGCAGCGCCCATAATCAGCGCCGCGGGGAATCCGCCGCCGGAGGCATTGTGTCCGCGGAAGAATACCACGACAGAAACGATGACCAGCACCGGTACCACGAGGACGAGCACCTTGCGCAGCGGCACCGAGTTCAGCTGCGATTGGCCGAAGGGAGCTGGGCGCGTGCCCGGCGTGAAGGGGAAGCGAGGCAAGGAAGCAGCGACGGCAGCGATGACGACAGCGGCCATGCCCAGCACGGAAAGCTCGCCCAAGGTATCAAGAGCACGGAACTCAACGATGATGGTGGCGACGACGTTGTCACCACCGGTAATCCCGGGAGCCTCCTTGAGATACCACAACGCCAAGTCAGAGCGTTCGTGGCGGCCGATGAGCGCCCACACCGCCAGGAATGCGGCTATACCGGCCAGAATGGCGATGACGATGGAGCTTATCCAGCGCGGCTTATTGCGCACCGGCTGGAACTTCTCCGGTAGATAGCGCAGCACCATCATCATGACGATGACGGAAAGGGCTTCGACAGTAAACTGCGTCAACGCCACGTCCGGTGCGCCCAAGAGCAGCATCTGCAACGTCACGCCCACGCCGACCATGCCGATGAGGACAGCCCCAGTCAGGCGGTTTCGGGTGCGCACGAGGCCGCTCATTGCCAGCGCAATGATGGCGAAAGGCACCAGATCCCAGGCATTGTCTAGGCCTGACACCCGCGGTGCAAGCGGAACTCCATCGATGCCATTGCCAAGCAGAGTCACCCCGGCCAAGACGATGATCAAGATGATGATCGGCAGCAGCAAGAAGGAGGGGTTGTGTGTATCCGACATCTTGCCGGCCGCCTTACCCAACTTCTGGCTCGCATTTTGTACGGCACTCAAGGCTTCGTTGCCGCTACGTGGGAAGAGAGCCTTGTCCTCCACCAGCGCCCACAGCTGACGGCGGTAAACAGTAGCTACCACGCCCGCGATGAGTACGGCAATGGAAATGAGCAGCGGGACCGTGATGCCATGCCACAAGCTCAGGTGAGAGCGGCTCGTCATACCGATGGACTGGGCAATGGCGTCGACCGGGCGATCGAAGGAGCCCAGCACGAATACCAAGGGCAGGGAGAGCACACCGGGCAAGGCGGCTGGCAGCCACAAGCGTACTGGCGCCTCGTGTACGCCATCCATGGGGCGTGGACCATCGAAGAAGGCTCCGAAGATGATCTTCGCCGAGTAGCTGAATGTAAAGAATGCACCGACAGCCGCTGCCACCAAGAGAATGATCTGCGGGCCGGTTCCTATGGGAGCCTCCTCAAAAGCGGCGAGCATCCCCTCTTTGGAAACGAATCCCAGCAGCGGTGGGACCGCGGCCATAGAGGCCGTGCCGATGAGCAGAGATCCAAAGGTCCAGGGCAGCTTGTTCCATAAGACTCCGAGCCGGCGAATATCGCGTGAGCCCGCCGCATGATCGATGACGCCTATCAACATGAAGATGGAGGACTTAAACAAGGCGTGGGCCAGGGTATGCACCACCGCAGCGGTAATCGCCAGCGGAGTACCCACACCGATTGTCGCCACGATCCAGCCCAGGTGCGAGACCGTGGAATAAGCGGTGAGCTTCTTCAGGTCAGTCTTTTGCAAGGCGAACACGGCAGACATCACCGCCGTAGCCATGCCCACAACGATAAGCAGCCAGTTCCATAACGCGACGTCGTGGAAAATGGTGGAAAAGCGCAGTAAAAGGTAAATGCCGGCTTTGACAACCGCAGCCGCGTGCAGGAAGGCCGAGACCGGAGTCGCGGCAGCCATGGCTTCCGGCAACCAAAAGTGGAAGGGAAACTGCGCGGACTTGCTAAAGGCCGAGACTGCGACCAGGAGCGCCACCCAAGCACTCAGGGCTGGGCTTTCGCCCCATACCGGGGATGCCAAGATCTCCGTTAGATTTGTGGTTCCTGCGGAGGTAGCCGCAATGGCCACCGCCGTTAGAAGAGTCAATCCTCCGATAAAGGTGAGGATCAGGGTTCGCTGCGAGCCATCCTCTCCGGCTTTTCCGGAGCGCGCGATGAGAAGGAAAGAAGCCAGGGATACCAGTTCCCAAGCAAGGAACAGCACGACCACATCATCGGCCAAGACCAGCAGCAGAATCGACAGAGTAAAGGCCGTCATCAGCACATAAAAGCTGGTGCTGCCCTTGCCTTTGGGGAGGTAGGCAGCCGAGTAGACAAAAACCACCGCACCGATGACGAGCGCCAACAGGGCAAAGAAGAGTCCCAACGCGTCGCCGCGCAGGGAAAAATTAATGTCTACTCCGGGGGCTAGGAAGTCCTTGACCCACGTCAGAGAGAACTCCAGTACCTGTCCCCTACCCACCTCGGGCAAGTGACGGGCAAGGAGCGCTGCCGCAAAGATAAAGATTGCGGCCAGCGGATAGCCTGCGGCGCGATCTGCGACTTTCACCGTTGCAGGGGCGAGAACTACGGCTGCGGATGCAAGGAGAATCACATAGAGCAGCGTCACGGAAAACTTGCCTCACTTACTGGGGTGGAGATCATCGACATAGAGAGTGCAGGATTCTCAGCTATCCCAGGGACATAGGAATACTAATGAACAACTGGAATAGAGAAAACACAGTGTTCCCAGGCTATCACCCGAAAGGTTCCTACACACATCACAGCCCGCACGCGATGGCCACAATAACCGTATTTAACTGCGGTTATTGTCCTTCACGCACGGGCTGGACGGCAATTATTCGAAGGAAGTATCTACCTCGCTATTTCTACCTTTCGAAAGAAAACAAAGGGCGCTACTTCTCCCCTAGCAATGCGTCGACGAAGCTTTCAACCTCGAATGGCGCAAGGTCATCAGCGCCCTCTCCAAGCCCGACGAGCTTGACTGGGACGCCGAGCTCCTCTTGAACTTGGAAGACGATTCCGCCCTTGGCTGTGCCGTCCAGCTTGGTGAGCACAACACCGGTGATGTCTACAACATCGCGGAAGATGCGCGCCTGGGTCAGGCCGTTTTGACCAACGGTGGCATCGAGGACGAGCAAGACCTCGTCGACCGCAGTCTTCTTCTCCACAACACGCTTGACCTTGCCCAGCTGATCCATGAGATCAACCGAGGTATGCAAACGCCCGGCGGTATCGACGAGAACCACGTCCACGCCCTTGTCTACGCCGGCAGCAACGGCATCGAAAGCAACCGAAGCAGGGTCTGCGCCTTCTTTGCCACGGACCGTCGATGCACCCACGCGACGGCCCCAGGTCTCTAGCTGATCAGCCGCGGCGGCGCGGAAGGTATCAGCAGCCCCAAGCAAGACCGTGCGCCCCATAGACACGAGCACGCGGGCCAGCTTGCCAGTAGTCGTGGTCTTGCCCGTGCCATTGACACCAACGACCATCACAACAGCAGGCTTTCCTTCATTGGGCATGGCCCTAATTGAGCGGTCCATCTCGGGGTGACCCACCTCGATGAGCGCGGCACGCAGCATATCGCGTGCTTCCTCCTCGCTGGAGACACCCTGCTGCGCAATCTTCTCGCGCAAGGATTCCGTGACCTTGAGCGTGGACTTGGTCCCGAGGTCCGCCATGATGAGGGTGTCCTCGATCTCCTCCCATGCATCCTCATCAAGATCGCCGGCCGAGAGAATACCCATCAGCCCTTGGCCAATAGCATTCTGCGACCGGGACAAACGCCCGCGCAGGCGTCCCAGGCGGCCACCGGCTGGGACGATATCCTCCTGCGGCTCCGCGGGGGCCTCAACTACCTCGACGTCTTCAGAAACCTCTTGCTCTCCAGGCTCCTGCGCTAATGCCTCTTGTGCCGACTCCACCTGCGCACCCGCGGCCGCTGCCGCCTCCTCAGCAGAGGCTGCGGTGGCTTCTGCTTCTTCTCCTGTGGATTCTGTAGCTTCAGAGGTTTCCTTTGCGTTTTCCGCGGCGTCCTGGACCTGGGGAGTCTCCTCGGCGGTTTCTTCCTTAGGAGTAGGCTCCACGGTGCCTTCAGCGGGAGATGCTGCAGGGGCAAGATGCGCGGGCTCTACCTCGGGCTTAGCGGCCTCCGCAGCAGGCGCATCAGACGTTGCTTCTTCGACTTCCTGTGCTTCCACGGCCTCATCGACCGAAGTGGTTTCCTCAACGGAGGTAGCTTCATCAGCGGACGTTGCCGCTTGAGTCTCCTCCGACTGAGCCTCAAGGGGATGTTCATCCTGTGCTTGTGCTGCCGGTTGTGCGGTGGGGGCTGTCTCAGTGACGGCAGAAGGATCCTTGCCCGCCAACTGTGCATTGGCTATCGCCGTGGCGTCCTGAGGTTGCTGAGCCTCCTGATCCTGTTGCGGCTGCTTCGCCTGCTGATCCTGCTGTTTGCGCACGGGTTCGCGCTCTTGAGCTGCAGTAGCGGGAGCGAAATTAAAGCCGGCCTTTGCCTGGTAGTTGCCAGACTTCTGTTCCTGGGTAAGCTCTTTGGGCTTGTCCTCTTCATTCTTTTCGAAGGAAACCTGCTTAGCCTCCCCGCGCTTTTTGCCAACGACAATCAGGAGAATGAGCAGCACGATAAGCGCCACCGCGACGATAATGCCAATCAACACAGGAGTATTCATGGCCTCCATGATGCCAGGCTTGACTGCGCCTGGCATCATTAAGCCCTTTTCTCTTCAGGGCTCAGCGCGAAACGTTGCTTCGCGGCTCTTCCTTGCCGCAGCCCTTAATGTGGACGCGATGAACTCTTATTCACGCGGCAGCGATGTCGCATCCACACCCAGGCGCGCGGCGTCGCTAGCAGCAGCCGCGGCACCGGGTGCAGTGCCAGCCGGGTGCATGCGCTGGGAGAGCACACGCGTTATCCCGTCCCCACGCATGGTCACGCCGTAGAGAACATTAGCCACGTCCATCGTGGGTTTCTGGTGAGTGATAACAATGAGCTGCGAATCCTTACGCAACTCCTCAAAAAGCGCAATCAGCCGCCGTAGGTTCACGTCATCGAGCGCGGCTTCCACCTCATCCATGACGTAGAAGGGGCTAGGCCGGGCACGGAAGATGGCGACAAGCATGGCGAGCGCGGTCAATGACTTTTCTCCGCCAGAGAGCAAGGAAAGGCGCTTGACTTTCTTGCCCGGTGGGCGCGCCTCAACCTCGATGCCGGTTGTGAGGAGCGATTCCGGCTCTGTAAGGATAAGGCGCCCCTCCCCACCGGGAAACAGCGTGGCAAAGACCCTAGGAAACTCAGCTTCCACATCGCGCCAGGCATCACTAAAGAGGCGCAGGATGTGCTTGTCGACGTCCGCTATAACACCCGTGAGATCCTCACGGGCCTGGACCACGTCCGCCAGCTGCTGGGAGAGAAAAGAGTAGCGCTCTTCGAGAGCCTTGTACTCCTCGAGAGCCAGCGGGTTGACCTTGCCGAGCGAGTTGAGATCCCTCTCCGCCTGCTTCAGGCGGGCGTTTTCTGCTTGTCTGTCGAAGTCCTCATCCGGGGTGTAGTCCCGCAGCAGGTCAGGAATGGATACTCCCAGTTGCTCGACTATCTTTGACTCCGACTCCTGCAGGCGCACTTGAGCCTGGGAGCGGGCAATCTCACTGCTATGGGCATTGTTTCTCAGCCGCTCCGCGTGCGCGCGCGCCGCTGATACCTCTTTCTTGACCTCTTGCAGCTGGGCGCCAAGAGCAGTACGCCGCGCCAGCAACTCTTCACGCTGGGCCGCGGCCTTGTCCAGGGCAAAATCGGTGCGCGCTGCAAGATCGCGTGCATGTGCACTGACAACCCTTGCCAGTTCAGCCTGCGCCTTGCGCCGCGCCATCGCCTGCTCGTGGCGTGCCTGCGCCTGCTTTTCGTGCTGAGCCTGGCGGCGCAGCGCATCACCCTTCCCACGCACCTGGGCTACTCGGTCCTGGGCGGAGCGGGCGGCCAACTGCGCTTCCATCTCCATCGCCTTCACCTGTTCTAGCGCACTAAAAGCCATGTCGCGAGTCTGCGCCGCAGGCTCTTCGGGCTCCGCGTTTGAGTCATCATCAGCGCGAGCAAGGCGATCCCGTGCTTGCTCAAGCTCGGCGTGTAGGCGGGCAATCTGCTCATCGAGCGTCTCGGCACGGGACAGTGCTTTTTCTTCTTCTGCCTTATTTGCCTCGTATTGCTTGCGCAGCCGCTGATGGTCACGCTCCCAGGTCTCTACCTGCGAGTCATGCTCGCGCAGGGCAGCGGTAGCGGCGGCAGCAGCCACCCGCGCTTCTTCCGCCGCGAGTTTAGCACCCTGAAGAGTTCCGGAGAGCTCCTCAAGCTCCCGCCCAGCCGTCGACAGCTCTGCGCTGGCCTTCTCTATGCGCGCGTTGACCTCGATGGTCGAGGCAGAGCCGGTGCCCACCTGCAGCCAGCCCTCCCCCATGAGGGTTCCGCGGGCGGTCACTGCCCGCAGCCGTGGGTCCGCCGCCACTAGTTGCCGCCCCGCTTCAATGTCGTTGACCAAGGCGACATCCGCTAGCAGGCGCGTGAGCGCCACCGCCACCTCGCCAGCCAGAGTGAGATGATCTAAGAGCCACGTGGCTCCTGCGGGAAGATCTGCTTCGACGCGCCATTGCGTTCCTGCAAGGCTCGAATCCACGTCAACAATCGCGGTGCGCGAAGATTCTTCCAGCTGCGCGATAATCTCGGGTCCAGCTTCTCCGACCAAGGCCTCTTTGAAAGGCCCCAGCGCTGCGGCAACAGCAGTCTCCAGCGAGGTCGAAACAAACCCCGCCACTGGGCGAAACTCCTCCCCCAGGTCCGCAGACTGCGGAATGGTCTGCTCCAAGGTCTCGATCCTCGAACGCAGAGCGTAGACAGCACCCTCGCGCTGCCTTTGCAGTTCCCGCAATTCCTCGAGACGTGCCTCCGCCGCTGCAGCTTCCTGTGTCCGGCGCGCCTTCTCTTCTTCCAAGGGGCTACGCTCAGCAACAAGGTTGCGTTGCGCTGCAGCCACTTCGGCGGCCTCCTGCTTCGCGGAGACTGTGCGCTGCTTAAAAGAATCCACGCTTTCATTCAGGCGCGAGCGTTCTTCCTCACGAGCATTGACTTGTTGGCTCAGGCTTTCCTCGGCGGCGATGAGCCGCACTACGCCTTCGCGGCGATCCGCTAGTGCCCGCAACTGCGCCAAGTGCTCTTTCTCTGCGGCCGCGAAGGCTTCCTTCTTTTCGGCGACTTCCTCGCGGATAGCCTCCAGCGTCTCTGCCGTTTCCTCTGCCCCAGCCAAAAGTTCTGCGAACTCCTCATCCGCCGCGGCCGCCCGCGCTTCTAGTTCGGCGGGGTCTTCACCCGCATAAGGCACCTGCGCTCCCGCGTTGCTTGCCCGTTCAGCAGCAATCCTTTGCGTCGCAGAAATGCGTTCCGACAGGGTTGAAAGATCAAACCACAGCTTCTGGGCAGCTTCCGTGCGTGGGGCAACCTCAGCTAGCTCCGCTTCGACCTCTGCCTGACGCTGGCTGCTTTCCTCTAGCTGCGCGGATAACTCTTCAACCTGCGCAGCAAGCATCTCTGCTTGCTGCTGGGAATCCTCAAACTTGGCTCGCAGTTCCACCACTTTCGCACCGGCGATACGCAGGCGCGCATCACGGAGATCCGCCTGCACGGTAGCAGCGCGTTTGGCCGCCTCAGCCTGCCGTGCCAAAGGCTTGAGTTGTTTTCCAAGCTCCTCAGTGAGGTCCTCGAGCCGGTCTAGGTTAGCCTGCATTCCAACGAGCTTGCGCTGCGCCTTCTCCTTGCGGCGGCGATGCTTGAGTATTCCGGCCGCCTCCTCAATATAGGAGCGGCGATCTTCGGGCCGGGACTCGAGAATCTCCGCCAGTTTTCCTTGGCCGACGATGATGTGCATCTCGCGCCCAATGCCGGAATCAGACAGTAGTTCCTGAATATCCATCAGGCGTGCCTTGGCACCATTGATCTCGTACTCGCTCGCGCCATCCCGGAACATGCGGCGGGTGACGGAGACTTCCGAGTAATCGATGCCAAGTGCCCCATCGGAGTTGTCTATGGTTAAAGAGACTTCCGCGCGGCCAAGAGCCTTGCGATCACCCGCGCCGGCGAAGATGACATCCTGCATCTTCCCTCCGCGCAGGGTCTTTGCGCTGCCTTCCCCCATGACCCACGCCAACGCATCGACGACGTTGGATTTTCCCGATCCGTTGGGGCCGACGACGGCGCAGATTCCGGGCTCGAATTTCAGGGTCGTCGCCGACGCAAAGGATTTGAAGCCCTTGAGCGTGAGCGATTTGAGGTGCATTCCCAGAATCTTAGCAAGTCACTGCGGCAGCGTTGACTCTCGACGCTCAAGCGCAGCACTAACGCTCAATGAAGCCTTGCTCGCCCTTAGGCGCAGACCATTGTTCGAAAACGCCGTCGACAAAGCCGGGGCGATTGGTACTTGATGGCTGCTCCCGCAGCAGTCCAAGCATAGCTTCGCAGTCGGTGCGTGGCCCCTCGCAGACCACTTGCACCCGACCATCATTCATGTTCGTTGCATGCCCGGAAAGCCCCAGCTCTAGAGCTCGTGAGCGGGTCCACCAACGAAAGCCCACACCTTGGACACTCCCGTGGACAAATGCCGTAAGACGCTCGGTCATCTACATCACTCCTTGTTGTGGACACTGTATCTTAGCCCAAAACCTGGCTTCGCTTCTTGGACACGCTTCCACCACGAGGAGCGGTCGTGCTCACCTAGGAGCATTACCTACTGTTGCTATTCTTCGGAGTTACCGCGGCGTTATTCCTCAGTAAAGTCGGCGAGAACACCGTCCTGCATGACTAAAGGACGGGGAGTCAAAGGCATCCCATTGTTCTTCGGATCTGACAGGCCCTCCTCGTAGAAGGTCTCCGCAATCTGAATCATTCCGCCGACTGCAGCTGCGTCCTCGGAGCCACACACATGGAGGAGCGTACGCGTTCCCACAGCATAAACGGCCTCCCCGAGTAATGAAGACGTATCCAGCCACTCATCGGCGACCAGGATGAAGGACGCGCACAGATCTGGATCGTCAGGGTAGCTCACCCTGAAGCTGAGCCCAGCCTGGTCAAGGTGGCGTTGTGAGAGATGCTCAAAATGGTCCCCGCGGTCAATAGACCACATCTCTACCACACCGTTTGCCACCGGCTCAGCGATCGGAAGTTCATCTTCGCTGGCTCCTGCTTCCAGCACATCAGCAACCATCTGCTGATACTCTTCAGCCCGACGCAACAAAATGCGGGTGGGTGGAACTTCGGGCTCGACAGTCTTAGCTGGGAGCTCAGGCGCCTTCTTCCATGGCCTCAGATTAAAATATCCCATTACTTTTTAAACTCCTTCGGTCACTGTCATTCTGGCCGCCGTCTAAACTCTAAGTTTTTCTAATAATTCTTAAGCACTATAACGATTTATCGAATCGCCCAGCCCTGTTATAGCTGCCACCTTCACCACGCCCAAAAGCTTTAACACAGTTCAGAGCGGTGGAGTACGCTCCACATCAAGCAACCTACGCCCTCCCACCCTTTAAGGGAGGACACAATCAAAGATTAAGGTTATTCTCATGTTTAAAGCCCTCAACCAAGGCGTCGATGAAGACGGCTTCGTTTGTGTCATAGCGAAGGATTTCTACTCTGGATTCGTGGCCGAGGACTGGACCCTAGACCAGCTGCTGGCTCACGTCGCCCAACAAGGCAACCTCGGGAGCATCTTCATTGCCTCCCCCGGCCCTAACCACGCAGACGCCCCACTGCTTATCGATGTCCCTTCCACCCCCAGCCAGCCGTTCCGAGAAGCGCTTGGTGTGGTGAAGTGCGGACCCCAAGGACTCTGGTTAACGGATTACACTCAGCTGACCATGGCGGCACAATACAGCGATACCTCCGCGCTTTCCTCCTCCGCACTTCACCTCCCAGTTCCTGAGGGAACCTACCTGCTCACACTGACTCAACAAACAGCTGAGATAAGCGAGTTTCAACTGTCGTGGAAGCCAGCGCCGGCTGGGCATGCATCAGGCAACTCCAGCGTCGCTTGGTTCAGCTAAACAGACTGCTCAGGCTGGGTGAATCCGCTACACTGCACTGACATGTGGTCATTTTTCCATCGCCGCAACAAGGCTCAAGCGCCTCAAGAAGATCCGCGGGATTCCAGCGAGCACAAGACTGCTGCCTGCCACGATTACAACGCACTTCACCTTGATATTAGAGCCACGGGCATCTGCATCAACGACAAGCCGCTAAATCCCCTCAATGTATCTTCACTCGCCGAGATTTTCGGCCCGGCACGATTAGTGTCCTCGACTGGAGCCTCGGGAGATTTCGAGCGCAAGGGCTATGAATCGCTGGCAATGTGGGATGAGGTGGGCATCTTCGCCTTCACCGTGGATGGCGAAGACACTACAGAACTCGGTGTTCGCCTTGCAGAGGATCCAGTAGGTGAAGCAGCCATGTACTTTGATTTTGCCAGCAAGCGGCCTTCCCAGCTCTTTCCTGGCTCCCTCACCGTCGAAGGTCGCTCACCGCAGTCTTCCATTCCACAGGCGGACTTGCGCACAGCATATATTTCCCTGGATACGCATGCTGGAGAGTGGACAGCGACGTTCTTCCTGAATGCAACGGAATGTGGCGATCTCCGCACACTCAATCTCGTGCAAAGAAAAGCCAAAGCTGCGACTGACGAGCTGACGGATTATGTCCGCGCCGCAGCGCATCGCTTTGCGTGGGTGAGCATCACCTACAATGCGCCGCCCAGTGACAACCGGCCTTCCCTCGAGAGAGCGCCAACAGGCAGATGGAAACACCCCGTTAGTGATGAACCTCTACTCGAGTTCCTATCGCTGCCCTTCCGCCTCGCGGTGATCCAAGAGTTGATGTATGAACAAGATCTTCTCAAGCCCCGTTTTGACGTCTACGACTTCGCCGCAGATCAAGGCGATCAATCCTTTAACCCTGAAGACACCGGGCTCGAATGCATTCCCTCAGTGCTCGAGTGGTTCCGGACTCTTCCGATTCCAGCGCGACTTGCTGAAAGAGTGGAGGAGATTGTTTTCGATGGAGGTAATGAAATCTATCTTCAACTCATCCCCCAGTGGGACGGTGAAGACGGTGCCTTCCATATGGAAAGTCTCAGTGAAAGCGATATCGTTGCGCTCCCCCAGCTCAAGAAGGTGCAGGATCTTGGCGGCTTCCTCGGCCTGCAAGCACGCACAGCACTCATTCGTTGCGGAGTCGAGGTCATCTGATAGTAAGCAGGTGCGCTAGACAGCAAAGCCAATTCTTTGCTGCGTGAGCTGGAGAGCCCAACAAGCATATAGTGAGCAGTTGAGGCGCTTGTATCTCCACTGCCTCGCAGCCTTCACCTCACCTTAGACGTCCTCCCCCCACACGCATTCTTCTTTCAAAATCGGCACATACTTAGGAGTATTGACCATGCCTTTTGCAGACACTCCAATTCTTGACAACCATTTTGTTCGTCTGGAGCCCCTGAGCTTGTCCCATGAGCAAGACCTCATAGCGGCGGTAAAAGTCGATGACCTGTGGAAGGTCTGGTACACCCATATACCTTCGCCAGAAACCATGTCGAAGGTCATTTCGGAGCGGCTGGATTTGCAAGCCAAAGGAACGATGGCGCCCTGGGCAATCATTGATCAGATTTCGGGAAAGGCAGTCGGAATGACAACCTTCATGAATCTCGATCCTGCGAATAGACGTGTGGAAATCGGTTCCACCTGGCTTGGGAACGCCTCTCAAGGAACGCTGATCAACCCTGCAGCGAAGCTCCTACTGCTCTCCAGAGCTTTTGAAGAACTAGATTGCCTCGCAGTGGAGTTCCGTACTCATTGGCAGAACCGCCAATCTCGCGCGGCCATTGAAAAACTCGGAGCGAAACAAGACGGTGTCCTAAGAAATCACATTCTGCTCGAGAACGGCACGGTTAGAGATACTGTCGTTTTCTCGATTATAGAATCCGAGTGGAATACCGTGAGATTCGCTTTGCAGGAACGCCTCAAGGATGGGCTCTAAACCAGCGGACCAGCTGGGAACGCTCAGTTCCGGGTGGACTGCGGGGGATGCGCGTCGAGGTAGTCCAGCAAGGGGCTCATGTCATAAAGCGGCAGGCTCAGACCGAGTTTGGTGCCATGTGAGTCCCGCACTTGGATAAACGGCTGCCCCTGCGCGCTGTACTCGCGCACACGGACAATATCTTGATACTCGATGTGCTTCTCGCGACCGAATACGGTGCGAAAATCCACCCGATCGGCCCCTGGCTCGACGAACCAATTGTGCTGGATTACAACGAACACCAAACTAGCGAGGATCATGAGCGCCGACGCAACCAGCATTCCCTTCAAATTATTTGCGCGCGCTGGATCAGTGGAAAGGCCGATAGCCGCCTGCACTGCACCAACGACGAAAAGAACCCAGCCGAAAATCGCAATGAACTTCGGCATACGTTGACGATTCGGCCGCGTCTTTACCGTGTTCGGGTGCTTCCGCGCCCACCAACCGAGCCCGAGAACCAAGACTTGAACCAAGGCACGAAGAATCCGCCTGAGCAGCACCGCATCAATCCCCATGAGGCGTGATACTACTCCCGCACCCGTGACCTCGCTGAGGTTCTGCGCTGACAGCGGGGGCAAAAGTGCGAAGAACGGCCGCCGACAACGATGCGGCGAATTGGGCTGCCACAGCGATCACAGGACTTCCCCGTGCGGCCATAGGCATGCAGCGAGCGGGAAAAGTACCCCGACTCGCCGTTGACATTGACATAAAGCGCATCGAAGCTGGTGCCGCCGACGGCGAGGGCCCCGCGCATGACGGTGGTGGCGGCATCGACAAGCGCTAGGGCCTTGGCCTGCGAGAGATCACAGGCCTTGGTTTGGGGGTGAATCTTTGCGCGCCATAATGCCTCATCGGCATAGATGTTGCCGATGCCAGAGACCACCGTCTGGTCCAACAGCGCCGTCTTAATCACTGTGCGTTTGGCACGGATCTTGCGCGCGGCGGCCGCAGCATCAAAGTCTGCCTCGAGAGGATCTGGGGCGATGTGTGCAATCTTCAGCCAGGGCGCGAAAAGCCAGTAGCCAAAGGTGCGTTGATCGATAAAGCTCAGCTCGGTGCCGTCGCTCAAGCGCGTACGGATACGCACGTGTTTGGAATCGCTAGGGCCGATGCGCAGCTGCCCCGACATGCCCAGATGAATGAACATGACATCACGCGAAGGGTCCTTAAGGTTCTCGTCCGCAAACTCAAGCCACAGGAATTTTCCTCGCCGCGCCACGCCACGGATTGTTCTTCGCTCAAGGAGCTGCTTGAGCGGTGCCTCCTGCCCGCGGTTCGCACGCGGATGCAGTACCTCCATCTGCGCGAAGCTACGCCCCTTCAAGTAAGGCTCGAGCCCGCGGCGAACGGTCTCGACCTCCGGTAATTCGGGCATTGGCTCTCGTTATCGCTCTTTGTCGGCCGTGCCTTGCACCAACAAGGGCGTCTCGCGGAGGGTATGAAATGCCTGTTGGGCAGCTTCCTGCTCGGCAAGCTTCTTGTTGTGGCCCACTCCCTGACCCACCGACACGCCCGCCACTGTGGCGACGGCGCTGAAGGTCTGATCGTGTTCGGGACCAGTGGAGGTGGCGGTATAGACCGGCATGGAGGCATGCAGATCAGCGCAGAGCTCCTGCAGAGTGGTCTTCCAATCCAGGTGGCGCCCGGAAATGGAAGCATTCTCAATCTTCTTGGCAAAGAGGCGCAAGATGACTTCACGCGCGGTTTCGAAACCGAACTGAAGGTAGATGGCGCCGAAGATCGCCTCGGTGGTATCCGCCAGGATCGAGTCCTTATCGCGCCCACCAGTGGACTGCTCCCCCTTGCCGAGGAGGATGTGCTTGCCCAGCTCAATTTCCCGCGCGATATCGGAGAGGCCATAGCGCGAGACTATGGAGGCCCGCATCTTGGAAATATCGGACTCCGGGCGCGAGGGATAGACCGTATAAAGCTTGGAAGCCACGGAAAGGCCCAGCACCGCATCGCCCAAGAACTCGAGGCGCTCGTTATTGGGAAGGTGACCATTCTCGTTGGCAAAGGAGCGGTGCGTCAGAGCATGGCGCAAGTACTCCTCCGACATCTCGACGCCCAACTGCGCGAGCAATGGCGCGTGATCGACGGCAGCGAAGGCCGCGAAAAGCGCCTCCTCACCGGTTAGTTTCTTCTTCTTGCTCACAGGAACTTCTCCAAACCCGACCACCGTGGGTCGACCTTTTCTTCCTCTTCTTCAGCGTCATCCCCGTCATCCAAGACGCCGGTTTCCACGCCCTCTGGCGTATCGATTTCGCAGCCTTCCTCACATACCGGGGCGAAAGGAAGGTTGAGCCCTGCCTCGTCGATCACGGTCTGCAGGAGATCGAGATCATCGGCCACAATGGCGGGAATCTCATCGCCTGAACCAAGATCCTCGGGGGCGGCATCGCCCGTGACGAAGGAATCATCGGCAGAAAACACCTGGGAGACATGGAGATCGAGGTGCGGATGCAGCTCGCGTAGGCACCGCGCGCACTGAGCTGTGAGTGTTCCAGTTACATCGGCATCGACCAATACGCCGGATCCCAGCGGAGTCAAGGTGGCATCGACGGTGATGTCATCGCCCTTCTCGACGGCGATCATGGAAAGGCCGATTCTTTCTGGGGCGGGACCGGTCTGGCTCCGCTGCTCAGGCATGGCTTCTGCACCCTGGCTGCGGAGAAGATCAGCAACATTGAATTTAAGCGGTGATGTCATAACGCTATACACACTACCCTGTAGAACCGGCTTCAAGCATTCTTGAAAGACTACTCCGGCAGGCCCCTTCCTCAACTTTCAAGCTGGCAAGGGGCTGGAAGCTGCGTCATAAGCCCCTATGTGCTGCGCCAAGGGCCTTTAACGAGCGCTCAACTGTGCTTAGGCTATGGATCATGGAACCAAGCATGACCACCGTAGCGGGACAAGTTTTCACAGAGCTCGTCCTCGTCGGCCTGGCTCCGGCCCTGGGGATTTTCGCCTTCGGATGTATATGCCACCGGCTCCTGCCACCCAAGCTAGCCCTGTTAAAGCTGAGGGCCCGCGGTACCGGAAGGTTCGGAGCAAGGAGAATTGCCTTCTTAGCCGTGCTGGCCGGCAGTATCGTCGGCGCCATAACGCTAAGCCCTTTGCCTTTCGAGCTCGCCGTGATGGTTGGCGCCCTGTGCTTCTGCGTCTTCGTGGCCGTGCTGCAATGGCTCACCGGTGATGTCATCTCCGGTGTATTCATCAGCGTCCCCGCGATGCTCGCTGGGGCAGCTGCTTTCGAGTCGCTGTTGTTTTTCAGCCGCTATGGAGTGCACGGAGCAGACTATCTCGACGTCCTGCGCGGAGAAATCGCCACCATGTGGACGGTCTATGCTTTCCCCGGTTTTGTCGCGGCCATCATCACTGCTTTCGTCATCCTCAGTTCGCTCAAGGCTGAACACGAATACGACCAGCGCGTGACGCGCGGCCGCATCATTGGCTAGCGGCAATAGGGTCTCTATCCGAGAACTATTGCTGCCTCCCTAGCGCTCCCGTTCGGTGCGCGGCGCGCGCTCCCCCGCTCCGCGGGAACGAACTCCTGCTCCGCGACGCAGTGCCGCGCGATCCGAGTTAACGGTCCGCAGTAGGCCGCCGAGGGAGGCTTCAAACTCACCGAGCTTGCTATCGACAAAGTCATCGCACTCGCTACGCAGCCGGTTCGACTCGGTGTGTGCAGCCTCGACGATGCGGTGCGCCTCCTCGCTGGCGCGACGAACTACCTCAGCCTGGGAAACTAGGCGCTCTTGCTCCGCGCGCGCATCCGCCACGGTGCGATCATATTCGCTGTTGGCCTGGGCGACGGTGCGCTCCGCTTCATCGTGTGCCTTGTCCATGAGGGTGCGCGCGTCCTCCTCTGCCCGCGAGAGCGTGGAATCCGCGTGCTGCTGCGCGTCATGGACCATGGCTTCAGAGTCCGCCTGGGCGCGGCTCAGGACATCATCGCCCTCAGCATTAGCATGAGCAATGGTTTGGGCGGCGCGATCCTCCGCGCCGTGAATGATCTCATCCTGTTTATCCAGCACGTCCTGCGCATCATCGAGTTCTACCGGCAACGCATTACGAAGATCATCGAGCAGTGCCAGCATCTCGTGGCGCGGCACTAAGCAGTTCGATGTCATGGGCACGCTGTGGGCCTGTTCCAGATTACGAACAAGTTCATCGAGGGACTCAAATACGCGGTACATGCGCCATAGCGTACCTAAATACCTCTCGCAGCCGCCTTATCCCACGCGGTGCGGGGACAAAGAAACTGCGCGAAGGTTTATATAAGCAGTGCTGGCAGTGCTAGATGACGCCCTGCGCCAGCATCGCGTCAGCGACCTTTTTGAAGCCAGCGATATTGGCGCCCGCCACATAGTCACCTTCGCAGCCATAGTCACGGGCGGTACGCTCGACGTTCTTAAAGATGTTGGACATGATCTGGTGCAGGCGGCCATCGGTGTACTCGAATGACCAGGAATCGCGGGTAGCGTTTTGCTGCATTTCCAAGGCGGACGTTGCCACGCCGCCGGCGTTAGCGGCCTTGGCTGGCGCAAAGGCGGTTCCATTGGCCTGGAAGTAGTGAACAGCCTCCGGCGTACAGGGCATGTTGGCGCCCTCTGCCACGTAGCGAATGCCGTTGGCTACGAGCAGCTTGGCGGACTCACCATCGAGCTCGTTTTGGGTGGCACAAGGCAGTGCTACGTCCGCCTCTACCTCCCAGATATTGCCTCCGGCGTGGTACTGCGCACCATTGCCTACCTCTTCGACGTAAGCGGAGATCCGCTCACGACGCACCTCCTTGATGTCCTTGAGTGCGTCCACGTCCACGCCGTTGGGAGTGGTGATGTAACCGGAGGAATCCGACATAGCAACGACGGTCGCGCCGAGCTGCTGAGCCTTTTCTGCTGCGTAGAGCGCGACATTACCCGAGCCGGAAACAATGACCTTGGCGCCACCGAAGGATTCCTTGTGGGTGCGCATCATCTCCGCAGTGAGGTAAACCAGGCCGTAGCCGGTTGCCTCGGTGCGCACGAGGGAGCCGCCCCAGGTCAGGCCCTTGCCAGTAAGGACGCCGGATTCATGCTGGTTGGACAGACGGCGGTACTGCCCGAAGAGGTAACCAATCTCACGACCGCCGACGCCGATGTCACCTGCGGGAACGTCGCGGTACTCACCAATGTGGCGCTGCAGCTCAGTCATGAAGGACTGGCAAAAACGCATAATCTCACGGTCGGAGCGACCCTTGGGGTCGAAGTCAGAACCGCCTTTGCCTCCGCCGATGGGCAGGCCAGTGAGCGAGTTCTTGAAGATCTGCTCGAAGCCCAAGAACTTGATGATGCCGAGGTTGACCGAGGGGTGGAAGCGCAGACCACCCTTGTAGGGGCCCAGCGCAGAGTTGAACTGCACACGGAAGCCGCGGTTAACCTGGATGTCACCCTTGTCATCGATCCACGGGACGCGGAAGATCAACTGGCGTTCCGGCTCGCACAGGCGCTCCACCAGGCCGTCGTCTGCGTAGTGCGGGTCCTTGCCCAAAACCACTTTGAGGGAGTCGAGCACCTCGGACACTGCCTGGTGAAACTCCGGTTCACCGGCATTGCGCTTGAGGAGCTTGTCGTAGTACTCGGAAATCTGCTGATCGATAGACACGGATGGTCCCCTTTGGAGAGTTAAGTATTGGTCAAATGACCAATAGTTTCCCCGCATACATCAAAAAACGCAAATGGAATGTAGCTAGCGCGAGTGGCTCTCTATAATCACGGGCATGCTCATCATCGTCGCCCCCGACTCTTTCAAAGGAACTGCCACCGCCGTCGAGGCGGCTGAAGGAATTGCCTCCGGCATCAGGTCTGTACTCCCCGAGGCCACAGTTGTTAGCCTCCCCATGGCCGATGGCGGTGAAGGCACTGCCGCTGCCCTAGCCAACGCTGCAGCTCTCGACGGAGCTCTAGTCCACACCATCACGCTGCCAACTACCGACGCCGTGGGGCGTCTCATCGAGGCCAGCTACTATCTCGCGGGCACCACCGCTTTTATCGACGTCGCCGCTGCCACCGGCCTGCCCGCCGTGGCGGACAGTCTCAACCCAACCCAAGCCGACTCCTATGGCACAGGCGTCCTCATCGCCGACGCACAGTCGCGCGGCGCGCAGCACATCGTCCTCGGCTTAGGAGGCAGCGCCAGCGTCGACGGAGGCATGGGCATCCTTTCCGCACTCGGCGCCTATGGCCACGACTTACGAGGTTACGCCTTACCCAAAGGCGGAGCCGCGAACGTGCGCTTGGCCACTATCGATACAGCGCAGCTCAACATCAAGGCCGGCGCTCTTGATTACACCCTCTTAGCCGATACGCACGCTATTCCGCTCGAGGCCGCCACGATGTACGCACCCCAGAAAGGCGCGGACCGCCAGGAAGTCGCACTTCTGGCCGGCGCACTTTTGCACTTGTGCGAAGTCACGGGAGTGGATAAGAACAGTGAGTTCTACGGGGCCGCCGGTGGAACCCCCATCGCCCTATCGTGGCTTTCTGCAACCCTCTGGGGCAACGGCGGGCATTTTTCCGTCTCCTCCGGTGGCACGTATGTGGCCGAGGCCTTAGGCCTGCCCGAGAGAATTTCCGGCGCGGATCTCGTTGTCACCGGTGAGGGGCGCTTCGACGAGCAATCCACAACCGGAAAGGTTGTCGGCACCATCGCCCAGCTGTGCGCTACCAGCACTCCCCCCACCCCCCTGGGTATCGTTGCCGGTGACATCGCCGCCGATGTACCCCCCGAGACTTTCGGCGTCGAGCTAGAAAGCTCTGGCTCGATGCCGGATCGCCTCTTTAATGCTGGCCAAGAAGTTGCTCGCGCCTACCAGGCCCGCTCCCTATAGTTTTCACTGTAGGTTTCCTGTAGGTTTCCCCGTAGGTTTTAGGCCTTTAAGCGCTGCGAGCGCCTGCGTTTTTGGTGTCTACTCTGGTTTGATGTTGATGGACCAGGGGAAGATCGCCGGCAGTTCGTGAGCAACCTCGTCCTCCAATAGAACGTGGTCCTTGGGCAGTACAGCGTGCGGGGTCAGCAGCCTGGAGAGCACCATGGCCAGCTGATTGACCGAGCCCGTTACGCCGTCGACGGCGATGTCATAGCGATAGACATGTGCGCCGTCGAGGTCACGCTCTTCGTGTTCGTCACGGTAAGTCTGGCGCAGTTGCTCTTCGAGCCCCGTTGGAAACGCATCCACATTAACGCGGGTAACGTCAGCGCTGTGGAGCGATCCCTTGCTCACCAGTTCACTTGTTGCGGCACTGAAGATTTCTGAGACCCGATCCGCCTGCGGATCGGGGACCAATACATCAAATTGAATAGTCGGCATGTAGGCGACCCTACCCAAATGAAAAGGATTAAGGCTATGTCACTTTCCCCACATCTCTCCGCAGTCTTCGGGCCCGGCGCGCCCGACCTGTCTTGGCAAGAAGATTTCTACCAAGACCTGCATATGCACCCGGAGCTCTCCCACACCGAGGAACGCACCGCGGCCAAGATTCTTGAGCGGCTTTCCCTCATGGACGCTGAGATCGTGGACGGCATCGGCGGCTTCGGCATAGTCGCTATCTTCCGCAATGGGCCGGGACCCACGGTCCTTTTCCGCGCCGACTTCGACGGCCTCCCCGTGGCCGAGGAGACCCACGTTTCCTATGCCGCGACCAACGGGAATATGCACGCCTGTGGCCACGATATGCACACCACCGCGTTGCTGGGGGCGTGCGCGCTTCTCGACGAAGGGCGCGAGCACTGGACCGGAACCTTCCTGGCGCTTTTCCAGCCGGCGGAGGAATCATCGATGGGCGCCAAGTTTATGCTTGCCGACGAACTGATTGCTCGGGTTCCTGCCCCCGACCTGTGTCTGGGCCAACACATTATGCCCGGCCCAGCCGGCCAAGTGTGCAGCAAGCCGGGACCCATCATGGCCGGCTGCGACTCCCTGCGCATCCGAGTTTTCGGTAAGTCCGCTCACGCATCAATGCCGCATAACTCCATCGATCCCACTTATATCGCTGCGATGATTGTCATTCGCTTGCAGGCTATCGTCGGCCGCGAGGTCGCGCCGCAAGAGTTCTTCGTCATCTCCGTAGGCGAGATCCACTCCGGCGACAAGAACAACATCATCCCCGAAACCGCTGAACTCGTGCTCAACACGCGTTTCTACGACCCAGCCCTGGCAGAACGAGTCTATGCCTCCCTAGAGCGAATGGTGAAAGCGGAATGCGCGGCTTCGGGAAGCCCGGCAGAACCCACCTTTGAGTACTTCGCCCACGGCGAAGTCACCGATAACGACCCAGCGGCCGATGTCGCCATTCGCGAGGTCTTCGACGCCACCTTTGGCGCAGAATCGGTCGATGCCGAACCCTCCACCGCCTCGGAGGACTTCTGCTACCTGCCACAGGCATGGAACGTGCCCTATTACTTCTGGTTCATCGGCTCCACTCCCGCTGAGCAACTCGATGACCCTCCGGTCAACCACCAGCCGACTTTCCTGCCTGACTACAAGCCAACCGTTGCGGCGTCTACGAAGGCAGCTGCTGCCGCGGTGCTAACTTATCTGTCCCGCTAGGACGCAGGCGCGAGCTTGGTAGGGCTCGTGCGGGCCTGCGGGGACTGGCCAATGCGGATAAACTGGCGGAGTCTCGCAAAGCACATCTCTCGCTACTCGCCCACCCTGCCAGACAGAAGGTACATCGATGAGTAAACCACAGCATTCCGCATTCGAATCCGCAGTTCCCGCACACGTGCGCGCAGCGGCAGGAGTCAGTCCGCAGCGCGCCACTGACCTGAAGTTTTGGTCCGGTATTTCCGCGGGAGTCATCGACCATATTGCAGATAACTGGGAAGCCACGCGCGCTACCTACGCCGCCACGCGCCAGCAGCACTATTTTTCCGCCGAGTTTCTCCAAGGCCGCGCCCTACTCAACAACTTAACCAACTTGGACCTCGTGGAAGATGCCAAAGTTGCCGCCGCCGCGGCCGGGCACGAGCTGAGTGATGTCCTCGATGCCGAGCATGACGCAGCGCTGGGAAATGGCGGCCTCGGGCGCCTTGCCGCCTGCTTCCTTGACTCCGCCGTGACCCAAGATTTTCCTGTCACCGGCTATGGTCTTCTTTATCGCTACGGCCTCTTCCGCCAAACATTTGAGAACGGCTTCCAAAAGGAAGAGCCGGATTCTTGGATGGAAAATGGCTATTCCTTCGTCATCCGCAGAGCCTCCGAGCAACGCCGCGTCCACTTCGATGACATAGATGTCCGCGCCATCCCCTATGACATGCCTATCACCGGCTATGGCACCGACAACGTAGGCACGCTGCGGCTGTGGAAGTCCGAGCCCATCAACGAATTCGACTACGACGCCTTCAATTCCCAGCGCTTTACTGATGCCATTGTCGAACGCGAGCGCGTTATGGACATCTGCCGCGTCCTCTACCCCAATGACACCACCTACGAGGGAAAAGTCCTGCGAGTACGCCAACAGTACTTCTTCGTCTCGGCTTCCCTACAAGCCATGGTGGACAACTACATCGCCCAACACGGCGGAGACTTGAGCGGCTTTGCCCGTTATAACAGCATTCAGCTCAATGACACGCACCCCGTGCTCGCCATTCCAGAGTTGATGCGCATCCTGCTCGACCACCACGCCATGAACTGGGATGACGCCTGGAAAGTCGTCACCGAAACCTTTGCATATACCAACCACACGGTCTTGGCCGAGGCGCTGGAGTCTTGGGAGATCTCCATTTTCCAGAAACTGTTCTGGCGCATCTGGGAACTCATTGAGGAAATTGATCGCCGCTTCCGTATCGACATGGCAGAACGCGGCCTCGACCAAGCTCGGATCGACTACATGGCGCCTGTCTCCGGTGGCCAGGTGCACATGGCCTGGATCGCCTGTTATGCCGCCTTTTCCATCAACGGTGTCGCCGCCATCCACACTGAGATCATCAAGGCTGAGACGCTGAAGGACTGGTACCAGCTGTGGCCGGAGAAGTTCAATAATAAGACCAATGGCGTCACTCCACGCCGCTGGTTGAGGATGTGCAACCCGCGTCTTTCCGCACTACTCACCAAGCTGAGCGGATCGAATGACTGGGTTACTCACCTTTCACAGCTCAAGGAGCTGCGTCACTTCGGTGAGGATTCTGCGGTGCTCACAGAGCTCATGGATATCAAGGCCGCAAACAAGCGTGACTTTGTGCAATGGATTAAGCAGCACCAGGGCGCTGAGGTCGATCCAGATTCAATCTTCGACGTCCAGATCAAGCGCCTGCACGAATACAAGCGCCAGCTCATGAACGCGCTCTACATCCTGGACCTCTACTTCCGCATCAAGGAAGACGGCGAGGACGTACCCAAGCGCACCTTCATCTTTGGCGCAAAGGCCGCACCCGGATACGTTCGTGCTAAGGAGATCATCAAGTTCATCAACTCGGTGGCAGACCTGGTCAACAATGATCCTGATACCAACGGCATCATCCGCGTCATCTTTGTTGAGAACTACAACGTTTCCCCCGCGGAGCACATCATTCCCGCCGCCGACGTCTCCGAGCAGATTTCGTTGGCAGGCAAAGAAGCCTCGGGAACCTCCAACATGAAGTTCATGATGAACGGTGCTCTCACGCTAGGTACGCTCGACGGCGCCAACATTGAGATTGTGGAGGCCGCAGGAGAAGAAAACGCCTATATCTTTGGCGCGAGGAATGAGGAGATCCCCACCCTGCGCGAGACATACGATCCAGGCAAGCTCGTGGCAGAGGTGCCTGGGCTCTCTCGCGTCCTAGATGCTTTGACCGATGGGACGCTCGGGGATGAAACCCGCGGGCTCTTCGGTGACCTCCGCTCCTCCTTGGTCGATGGCTATGGTGTTTACGCCCAGGACACCTGGTACGTCCTCGGCGATTTTGCCTCCTACCGCCAAACGCGTGACCAGATGGCACAGGACTACGTTGACCGCCCTGAGCACTGGGCCAAGATGTGCTGGGCCAATATCTGCGAATCGGGCCGCTTCTCGGCAGACCGAACCATCGCCGACTATGCCAACGAAGTCTGGAAGATTAAGCCAACTCGCCTCCAGCGTTAAATAAAAAGAAAGAGCCGCGGCAGTGCCGTGGCTCTTTTTAGATCCTTTGCGTCTATGACCTGCCTGGCGAGTACCGCTAGGCAGGTCATAAGAACTTAAGCGTTGTTTGCGCGCTTCTTGTTCTCACCGAGCAGGTGGCACTGGATCATGTTGGTGTTGCCGGAGATTCCTGGAGGCGTACCAGCAACAACAACCACGAGATCATCTTCCTCGTAGGCGTCCATCTCGAGCAATGCCTCGTCGATGGCCTCCATCATCTCATCGGTGCTCTTAACCTTGGGGCTTAAGAAGGTTTGTGCACCCCAGGTCAAAGCGAGCTGCGAGCGTACCTCTTGGTTCGGGGTAAATACCAGCAGCGGCAGAGTGGAGTGCAAACGCGCCACTCGCTTTGCGGTATCACCAGAGGTGGTGAAGGCAACGATGGCTTTGGCGTTGAGCCGCTCTGCGATGTCGCGTGCGGAGTAGGAGATAACTCCTCGCTTGGTGCGCGGCACGTGCTTGAGCGGGGGCACGGTTCCATCGGCCTCGGCGCTTTGTACGATGCGGCTCATCGTGCGAACGACGTTTTGGGGATCGATACCCACGGAAGTCTCGCCGGAGAGCATGACTGCATCTGCGCCGTCGAGGACGGCGTTAGCTACGTCAGAGGCTTCAGCGCGGGTCGGGCGCAGGTTACTAATCATCGAATCAAGCATCTGGGTAGCCACGATGACGGGCTTGGCGTTCTCGCGAGCGATCTGGATGGCGCGCTTCTGGAACAGCGGAACCTGCTCAAGCGGAACCTCGACGCCCAAGTCACCGCGGGCAATCATGATGGCATCGAAAGCAAGAACGATGGACTCTAGTGCATCGACTGCCTCTGGCTTCTCGAGCTTAGCGATGACTGGGAGGCGGCGGCCTTCCTCGTCCATGATGGCGTGGACCAAGTCCACGTCGGCAGGCGAGCGTACGAAGGACAGCGCGATGAAATCGACGCCCAAGCGAAGCGCAAAGCGCAAGTCCTTGATGTCCTTCTCAGACAGGGCCGGCACCGAGATGTCCATGCCTGGCAGGGAGACACCCTTGTGATCCGATACTGGACCACCCTCAACTACTTCGCAGACAACGTCATTGCCTTCTACCGAAGTACAGACAATGGCAACCTTGCCGTCATCAATAAGGAGGCGATCGCCGGGGCGGGCATCCTTGGCCAGGCCCTTGTAGGTTGTGGAAACGCGGTCGTGGGTGCCATCGATATCATCGACCGTGATGCGAACGATCTCGCCGTTCTTCCACTGCTCTTCACCGTTGATAAAGGTGCCGAGACGAATCTTCGGTCCTTGCAGGTCGGCCAATATGCCGACCGCGCGCCCGGTTTTGTCGGTCGCGTTGCGGACCCAGTGGTAGTTCTTCTCATGATCTTCGGGAACGCCGTGAGACATGTTGAGTCGGGCGACGTCCATGCCGTCTTGGACAAGACGCAGAATTGCATCCTCGCTAGCTACGGCTGGGCCGAGCGTACAGACGATTTTTGTTCTTCTATCCAGCATTGAAAGGCCTCTTCGTCGGGGAACTTTTGACGCCTCCCAAAGTACCCGCGTTAGTAATTCCCGGCCACTGCCAAGCCCTTTCTCTATTGTCTTTGAGGCTAACTCTCAGCGACCAAAAGCAAAAATAGAACGGACATTTTCCGGATATGACCGGGCATAACTGGAAATCGCGGGCGCGTCTTACTCAGCGATCTTTTCCGCTGTGTGATTCATCCGACTCTGCTGTTTGCTTCGCCACAGAGCCTCCTTGTCCCCCGCCGATAGTGAGCGAATCTCCGTCTTCTTTCTCTTGCTTCGCTGCAAAGAAACGCGGATCAACTTCCTGGGCGCTCTCCTGCCCTTTGCCAAGGCGGAAGAAAACGATAACCGCAATGACAAAGAGAATCACCGACATCACGACGTTAATGCGCAGGCCGAATATGTGCGTCGCCTCGTCACTGCGCATGTTTTCCACGAAGAAACGGCCCAAGGTATAGGAGGCAACGTATAAGGCGAATACCCGCCCGTGACCAAGCTTCCATGCCTTTTGTGCCCAGATGAGGAACAGGCAGACGGCCACGTTCCACACCAACTCATAGAGGAAGGTGGGGTGCACGCTCGCTATGACCTCACCCGTTGAACGCCCTGACACGGGCGCAAAGGCCCCCGAAGCATCAACGCGATAGTAAATGTCGAGCGCCCAGGGGACGGTAGTCTCTCGCCCATAGAGCTCTTGATTAAACCAGTTTCCCAGCCGCCCTATGGCCTGCGCGAGGATCAGCCCAGGAGCAACGGCGTCAGCGAAAGGAGCCATTGGCACTTTCTTGACCTTAAACATCACCCAAATGGCGAGGACCCCCAAAGCGACCGCACCCCAGATGCCTAGGCCGCCATTGGTGATCTTTAGGACATCCACGGGATTGCAATCCGCGCAGAAGTACTTATCGTAATCGGTTGCCACATGATAGACGCGCCCGCCAATGATTCCAGCAGGGATAATGACGATAACGGCGTCCCATACCGTATCAGGGTTGCCCCCACGCTCGGTATAGCGCCGATACGTCAGCCACATGGCCACCACTATGCCCAGAATGATGCAAAGTGCGTAGGCGCGAATGGGTAGAGGACCAAGATGCCACACCCCTTGGGGCGGCGACGGGATATTGGCAAGAATCTGAGTGTGCACGACAACTAGTGTGCACTACCCTGCAGGAGAATACCGAATTTACCCCCCCTCATCTCCCCAGCGAACGGGCTGGGCTGGAGAAGGCACAGAAACCGCCTGTAAAAGAGCAGCTGAGCAATCAGGAACGTTTGCGCGAAGGACACGCGGGGTGTTGGCCCGCGGCAACCAGTGAGCGTGCCAACGCCACGGGGTCCTTGGCCGTCATGACGGCCTCACCCACGAGAACGGCATCTGCGCCATGCGAGGCATAGGACAAAACATTACGGGGGACGTTTACTCCGCCAATTGCGATGCGCAGCATGGACTCCGGAAGGCCCGGCACAATCTCGGAGAAAGCAAACCTGTCTATCGCATCCGAAGTCAAAGACCACGCGTTAACGGCGACGACACTGCCTCCTGCTTTGATGACCCGATCTACTTCCGCACAATTGCGGACCTCCAGAATCGCCGTCATCCCTAGCGATTCGATACGGTCCAGCAAAGCCTCTAAACGCACCTGCTCAAGTAGCTCCACCTGAAGGGGGATGGCATCCGCGCCGTAGCAACGCGCCTCGTGGATCTGATAGGGATCAACAATGATGTCGCGGGACATCATGGGGATTTCTATGGCGGCGCGCGCGGCACGCATGTCTTCCAAAGAACCATGAAAGCGGCGGCGATCAGTCTGGCATGCCATCATATGAACGCCCGCGGCTTCCAGGCTTTGTGCCAACTGCGCCACCGAATCCGGTGAGCTCAACTGGGTTATCTCCCCGGCATAAGGCACCGCGCGTTTTAACTCCGTGACCACAGAACAGCCATTGCGCATCAGAGCGGCGAAAGCATCGCGCGGCGGTTCCAGATCCCGCGAGCGGGCCTTGACTTCTTGGAAAGAAACCTGCGCTTCCCGCGCAGCGACATCTTCAAGCACACCTGCCACAAGGTGATCGACTGCAATTGGAGTGGGCATCAGCACCTCCCTTCGAGGGGCGATAAAGATCACATTTAGGCTAGCGTGATCATGCCGCTAGAAGGAAATCTCCGCTCCGGGCACCTGCCCCCCGCTAGGGGGTGGAAAGCACCCCGCGGGAGGTTAGATGCTATTCAGCTTTGTCTCGTCGCTCGTGCTGAGTGGGACTCTCCCCCGCGCCGTCTGCAGAGGAAGAAGAAACATCCGTCGGGTCGATGTCGGCGTCGAGAGCCTCCCACATGACCCGCCCGGAATCAGCTGAAGTCTCCAGCTCCTCCGCCAACTTCGCCTGCCGGCTAGCTGGGGTCTCATATTTACTCGAGCGCGGCTTATCCGCACCTGGGCGCATGATAAGAAGTACGGCTCCAAAAAGAGCCAATGCAGCCGCGATGACTGCTAGGATCGGCCCCAGCTTGCTCACTTCCACGGAGGTGACCATGGCCCACTCGGAGATATGTGCGGTGTCGACGGCCGTCTTGTTGGCGGCTGCGCCTTGCAGCACGCGCTGTGCCTTGGCTGGGTCGGGGCCATAGGTCAGCAGACTGACCGGACTCCACGCGGCTGCGGCTGCAGCAAGGGCGCAGATGCCTGCCACGACTCGGCGCGCGATTCGCCGCAGTGCAATTCCTGCCACGGCTCCAGCGAGCAAGACCAAGGTGAGAGCCATGAGCTCAATGGACCATGAGGATCCGAGGATAGCGCTTTCGACCGTTCCAGATTTATCGTCCTGGCTTAACGCCAGAACCCACGTGGAGCGGGAGGAAAACCACAGCAAGATGGAGCCAAGGGCGATAAGAAGCGGGCCTACGCGCCTACCCATTGAACTCTTCCCCCATCAGATCCTTCGCATCGAAACAGGTGCGGTCACCGGTGTGGCACGCCCCGCCCTTTTGACGCACTTTCAGCAAGATGGTGTCCCCGTCGCAGTCAAGGCGAACATCGAGCACCTTCTGGGTATGGCCGGAAGTTTCGCCCTTGATCCAGTAGGCACGGCGCGACCGAGAAAAGTAGGTTCCCTTTTTCGAGGCAAGAGTATAGGCCAAGGCGTGATCATCCATCCACGCCATCATGAGCACCTCTCCCTCCTCTGACTGCACGATTGCAGGTACCAGGCCAGCATCGTTGCGCTTGAGAAGGGCTGCGATATCTTCGCTGAGCTCGTAGTCTGCCGGGTTGGCAGAGGGGCTATCTTTCATTGCTGTCCTCGTCACTTTCAATCACTGTTTCCCAAGAATCCGCAGCGCGCTAATACGCTGCCTAGCTTTTGGCCTAACTATCGCCGAACTTCGTGTCCAGCCCGTGCCAGTTCATCCTTAACCTCGGAGATTGCTACATCTCCAAAGTGGAAAATGGAGGCTGCCAGCACTGCGTCGGCCCCGGCGGCCACTGCGGGTGGGAAGTCTGCTGCTTTGCCTGCACCGCCCGAGGCAATGACCGGCACATCAACCGCTGCACGTACGGCCTCGATGAGTTCGATATCGAAGCCTTCCCGAGTGCCATCACCGTCCATGGAGTTAAGGAGTATCTCCCCCACTCCTAGTTCCGCGCCGCGGGCAGCCCACGCCACAGCGTCAAGCCCTGCCGAGCGGGTGCCACCATGGGTGGTGACCTCAAACCCAGAAGGATGGTCCTCATTTGGCTCCGCCACACGCCGGGCGTCGACGGAGAGCACGATGCACTGCGAACCAAAAACGTCCGCCAATTCCCGTAGGAGCTCAGGGCGCGCTATCGCCGATGAGTTTACTGAGACCTTGTCCGCGCCGGCGCGCAGGAGCTCACGAACATCCTCGACGGAGCGAATGCCGCCACCAACTGTCAGGGGGATGAATACCTGATCGGCGGTTCGGCGTACCACCTCGAGCATGGTGCCGCGTCCGTCTTTGGAAGCGGATACATCGAGGAACGTGAGCTCGTCTGCACCGAGGGCGTCGTAACGCGCGGCAAGCTCTACGGGATCTCCGGCGTCACGCAGGTTCTCGAAGTTAATTCCCTTGACTACCCTTCCGTTATCGACGTCGAGGCAGGGAATGACCCTCACTGCTAATGCCATCGCGGACTCCTTTTTAAAAAATAGATGTACTGCAAATATAGAAAAGCCTAAGACTCAGTATCCTCACCTCGCACGCGGCTTCTGCTGTGCAGGGCTCAAGCAGATTGTTTAAGGAGAATGCTGCGAAATAACGTCGAGGATGGTCTCATGGGTTCTTGGCGTGCCAGCCACGAAACTCGTGGAATAGGCATTCCACTCTTCACCACTTGCGTCCGTGACTACCCCGCCTGCGGCTTTGACAAGCAAGGCCCCTGCGGCATTGTCCCATGCGTGAGGGGAAAAGTTCACGGTGCCATCGAATACGCCCTGTGCCACGAAGGCATTATCCAGTCCAACGGAGCCTGTCATGCGCGGGCGCAAGCCGGTGACACGCAGACCATGAAAAATCTCCGTGGCGAGATAAGAAGAGCACCCCACAAAGCCGTGGCCCGAGGTGGTTGATCCTGGCGCGGCCTGGCCCACCACATCAGACGGGTGTGCCCCACCGAAACTCCGAAAGGTTCCACCTTCAGCAGCAACGAGGCGGCGGCGCAAGAGTGGAAAGTCCGCCACCGCAGCAACAGGTCGTGCCTCGTGCACCAGCGATACTAGAATCCCGCACAGCGGGCTTCCCGCTGAGTAGTTAGCCGTGCCATCGATTGGGTCCACGACCCAGATGGTATCGCTCAAAGTACCGCCGGACTCCTCCCCATAGACGCCTATTCCAGTCAACTGGGTCAACGTCGCCCGCAGTTCTTTCTCAATGCGCAAGTCAACTTCGGTGGCGAAGTCCGTCTCACCCTTGAATACCGCGGGCGGTGCGCCCAGCCCAGCGACGAACAAGTCCGCCACATGATCCACGGCAGACTCCGCCAACGCCACTAGCTCCCGTGGATCAGTCATGAGTTAGAGCTCCTCGAGATCGATGGGTTCCTCAGCAGGCAGGGGCTCGACCTCAGCCACTGCCGTCAGCGCCTCTCCGAGAGTAAAGCGCGATTCATAAAGAGCTTTGCCGATTATGGCGGAATCAATTCCCTGGTTCTGATAGAGCGCGAGCTCGCGTACGTCATCCAAAGTGGAGATTCCGCCCGAGGCCGTCACACTTGCCTGCGTGGCCATGGCGACCTCGCGCAGCAGTTCAACATTCGGCCCCGTCAGCGTTCCATCTTTAGATACATCCGTGACGACAAAGCGCTGGCAACCGGCTGAATCCAGCCTTTCGAGGACCTCCCACAGGTCACCGCCATCAGACACCCAGCCATTACCACGGGTGCGCCACTGACCATCGATGTTGCGCACAGCGAGATCGACCGCGATCTTATCGCCGTACTCCCCCAAGACCCGCGCAATCCAGTCTGGCTTTTCGAGCGCGGCGGTGCCGATATTGACTCGGCGCGCGCCCGTTCCGAGAGCGCGGAGAAGCGACTCATCATCCCTGATGCCGCCGGTCAGTTCGACATCGATGTGAAGTTTCTTGGTAATTTCCGCCATCAACTCATGGTTGGATCCGCGGTTAAAAGCCGCATCGAGGTCGACGAAGTGGAGCCACTGCGCCCCGTCCGCCTGCCACTTCAGTGCAGCCTCAAGAGGGGCTCCGTAGGATTTCTCGGTTCCAGCCTCGCCCTGATCTAGGCGCACGGCGTGGCCATCGACGACGTCGACAGCCGGCAACAAAGTAAAGGTCATGGGTCACATCCTACCTAGAGGGTCTTCATCCAGTTTTCCAGCAGGGTAGCTCCCGCATCCCCCGACTTCTCAGGGTGGAACTGTGTAGCCCAGAGCGCACCGTTTTCTACGGCTGCCACGAACCTATCTCCACCGTGCTCCGCCCAGGTAACCAGCGGCGGAATGGTTATATCCGTCACCAGATCCCAGCTGCGTGCACCATAAGAGTGCACAAAGTAAAAGCGCTCCTGCTCACTTAGCCCGGCGAACATCTCGCTGCCCATTGGCACATCAACGGTGTTCCACCCCATGTGAGGAAGGATGTCTGCGTGCAGGCGCTCAATGCGCCCAGGCCACTCACCACAGCCCGCAGTTTCTACCCCATGCTCATTGCCCTCCTCAAAAAGCACCTGCATTCCCACGCAGATGCCCATCACAGGGCGCCCACCTGCGAGGCGCTGCCCAATGATGCGCGGTCCTTGCGCCGCCCGCAGACCCGCCATGCACGAGGCGAAGGCTCCGACACCGGGAACCAGCAGTCCATCCGCGTTGACCGCCACATGCGGATCCGAGGTCACGGCCACGTCCGCGCCTACGCGTTCCAATGCTCTTTGGGCCGAACGCAAGTTTCCGGCACCGTAGTCCAATAACGCAACCGTCTTCTTCGAAGTCATGGGCTATACCTTACGCATCCTTCTGAGTCTTGTTTTAATGTCATCGACTTCACTCACGCGGGAACGCCCGAGCATGAAGTCTGCGCAGCTCATCGCCACACCGAGCAGCAAAATAACTGCCCCAACGCCGAAGGCCCCGCTATAGGTCACAGCCACGACCATGGCGCCCAAGACGGTGGATCCGATTCCGGTTCCCGAATCGAAGAACACATTCCAGATGGCCGAAGCCTCTGAGACACGCTCGCGCGGGAGCCTTTCAAACATAGAGAGCAGAGCTTCGTTTTGGGCTATCCCGAAAGCGCCGCCGAAAATAACTACGCCTAGGACTATCCACCACACCGACCACTGTTGGTGCAGGACCAATGCTATGAGGGACACTGCAGCGAAGGCCGCTATCTGGGCTGGGATATACAGACGCCCGGCCATGCCGACCCGATCCGCAAATACCCCCGCGAGGTAGCGGCATACTAAGCTGGCCGCCCCCACGAGCGAGAGCAGGATTCCGCCCAAAGTCGCACCCGTGCGGGGATCGATCTCCCGCAGAGCTGGCGAGAGAAAGGCAGAGATGGCTCCGTAGCTAATGGATACAGTGGTCAGTGCCAAGGCGGGTACGGCGACCAGTTTCCACGTAGGCACCTGCGGGAGCGCTGTCACGCCAGGCTGCACTCGCTGTGCCTTAATGCGTGGAAGGCGAATACACATTGCCACGGCCAAAAGCCCTATTGCAGCGGCTGCAATATAGACGCTGGAATAGCCCCACCAATCAGACATGGCCAAACCGAGCGGCAAGAATAGAGTCTGCGCAAGCCCCACGAACACGCCTATCATGCCGGTTGCCTTTCCTCGCAAGCCAACGGGGGCAAGCTCTGCCACGAGTGCAGACTGCGCGACAGTTAGCGCGCCGAAGCCAATCCCGCGCAGCGCAGAAAAAGTCAGGGTCACCCAGGCTTCTTCGCCCAAAAGGTGCCCGAAGGCAGGCACCCCTAGCATGAACGACGCCGCCATCATGACTGGCCTATACCCGAAAGAACGCAGCATGCGCGGGGTCAAGAACTGAGTGATGACTGTTGCCGCCATGAACACCCCAGTGGTCCCGCCTGCAAGAGAGGCGCTACCCCCCGCGTCAAGGACAGCGAGAGGAACGACAGGAAGGAGGATTGACCATGCGCCAAAGGCCGCCGCGATAGCTACCATTGTTTCCGTATAGCCAGGAACTTTCCAGACGTTGGGGGCGTTGTGGGTCACCGCGTTATGTCCTCCTACCAGTTCATTTTTCCTACCATCCACACCAGCGCCGCCGCCAAGCTAACAACAGCTAGCAGGCCGGCCACGATGCTGAAGAACCGCGATCCAGCCTGGTAGGCGGAATAGGTTCCCCCTACCAGTAGTCCTGCAAGCAAAAACAGGATCAGGATCATGACATTCATAAATTACAACGCACCCTTGGTAGAGGGAATTCCTGTGACGCGGGGGTCCGATTCGCTAGCTTGGCGCAGCGCACGGGCAATGGCCTTGTACTCCGCCTCAGTAATATGGTGCGGATCGCGCCCATAACGCACGTTGAGGTGCAGCGTTACCTCAGAATGCGCAGCGAAGGTCTCGAAGAAGTGACGGTTGATGACGGTTGCGTAGTGCCCGCCTATAACCTGCCACTGCATGTTCTCCGGCTCCCCATTCATGACAAAATAAGGCCGCCCGGAGATGTCAACGACTGCCTCCACCAGGGTTTCATCCATGGGCAAAAGCTGCGATCCGAAACGACGGATCCCGGCCTTATCCTGCAGAGCTTCCAAAAAAGCACGGCCGAGGACAATTGCCGTGTCCTCCACTGTGTGGTGGGCATCGATCTCCGTGTCTCCCTCTGCACTCACCCGCAGATCGAAAGAGCCGTGGGTGGCAAAGGCTGTGAGCATGTGATTGAAAAAAGGCAGGCCGGTAGAGATTTCGGACTTTCCGGTGCCGTCAAGATTGATCTCGACTTCGATGCGAGACTCGCTCGTCACTCGCTGCGAGGTTGCAATGCGGTTGCTCATGTGCGCTCCTTCTATGGCTTTACTAGTACTGTAGCCGCCAGCTTTTCGGCGGCATTAAGGAAGGCATCGTTTTCTTGGGGAAGCCCAATGGTGGCACGCAGATAACCCGTGACGCCCACATCCCTGATGAGCACCTCGTTGTCTAGGAAGGCCTCCCATGCGGAATGCTGATCCTTGAACTTGCCAAAGAATACGAAGTTAGATTCACTCGGCACGACCTCGAAGCCGATCTTGTTCAACTTGGCGACGACTCGGTCTCGCTCTGCGGCGAGTTTAGCCACCGTTGCGAGCGTATCCTCACTGTGGCGCAGCGCAACCCGCGCCGCAGCTTGGGAGAGCACGGAAAGGTGATAAGGCAGGCGCACGAGCATTACGGCTTCAACGAAGGCGGGATCTGCCACGAAGTAGCCCAAGCGTCCACCGGCAAAATCAAAGGCCTTGGACATCGTCCGCGAAACCACCAGCTTGGTGGGGTACTTCTCCAGCAGAGTTGTCGCCGAAGGAGAGGGTGAGAACTCCGCATATGCTTCATCGACGATGACGATTCCAGGCGCAGCCTGCACGAGCTTTTCGACGTCCTCCAAAGGGGTTACATCCCCAGTTGGGTTATTCGGGGTCGTAATAAAAACAATGTTGGGCTCGTGGCGTGCCACGGCAGACAGAGCTGCCTCTATATCGATGCGGAAGTCCGCGCCACGCGGGCACTCAATGAAACGAGTTTGGGTGCCTGCGGCGAGGATGGGGTGCATGGAATAGGAAGGCGTAAATCCTAGGACACTTCTGCCTGGGCCGCCGAAAGCCTGCAGAAGTTGCTGGAGAACCTCGTTGGAGCCGTTGGCTGCCCACACCTGTTCGCGGCTGACCACCACGCCGGTCTGACGCGAAACATACTCCGCCAGCGCCTCGCGCAGCTCTACCGCGTCTCGCTCTGGATAGCGGTTGAGCTGCGGTGCAAGCTCGCGCACCTCGTTGACGAGATCATCGATAAGCGCTTGCGAGGGCGGGTAAGGGTTCTCGTTGGTGTTGAGCTGGTAGGCCACGTGCAATTGCGGCGCCCCATAGGCAGATTCACCGCGCAATTCCTCGCGCAAAGGTAGATCGTTGATGGATACCATTTACTTCTCCTCTTCGAACCGGGCGCGGATGGATTCTCCGTGTGCAGGCAACTGTTCTGCATTGGCAAAGGCGATAACCTTATCAGCGATTTCGCCCAAGGCGGCGCGGTCGTAGTCAATGATATTGACCGGGCGCAAGAACGTGTGGGTGGAAAGACCTGCGGAAAAGCGCGCCGTCCCGGAGGTAGGCAGCACGTGATTTGAGCCCGCAGAGTAGTCCCCCAGAGGCACGGGTGAGAATTCACCCACGAAGATTGCTCCCGCGTGGGTGATCTTTTCGGCATCAGCCCGCGCCTGTGCAGTCTGGATCTCCAAGTGCTCAGCCGCATAAGCATTGGCGACGGCGATGCCAGCCTCCATGTCATCGACCAAGACGATGCCAGACTGCTGGCCACGCAGGGCCTGCGCGGCGCGCTCCGCATTTAGCGTGGCGGTATAGCGTGCCTCGACCTCTAGGCGTACCTGCTCTGCCAACTCTGGCGAATCCGTAATGAGCACGCTTGCGGCCATAGGATCGTGCTCTGCTTGGGAAATAAGATCATAAGCCACGTATATTGGGTCGGCCGTCTTATCCGCAAGAATGGCGATCTCCGTGGGTCCTGCCTCTGCATCTGTGCCCACGATTCCGCGAACGAGGCGCTTGGCGGCAGTTACAAAGATGTTGCCGGGACCAGTGATGATGTCCACCGGTTCAAGAGCGGCGGAATCGTCTCCATAGGCCAACAGCGCGATTGCCTGTGCGCCGCCTACTGCCCACACCTCATCGACGCCGAGGATGTAGCAGGTAGCCAGCACCGTTGGGTGAGGCAATCCGCCGAACTCTTTCTGCGGTGGCGAAGCCACGACCAGGCTAGTAACGCCGGCTTCTTGCGCTGGCACGGTATTCATAATTACCGAGGAAGGATAAACAGCCTTGCCCCCAGGAACATAGAGACCGACCCTGTCTATGGGCAAGAATACTTCCGTGACCTGCGCACCCGGTGCCAACTCGGTGGTGTGGCGCGCGGGCTTCTGCTCAGCGTGTACCTTGCGCACGCGGGCGATGGATTCCTCAATTGCCTCGCGCACCGCCGGATCCAGCTCGGCCGCAGCCTTTTCCAGTGCTTCTGGGCTGACCTTCAATTGGGCGGGCCGTACACCATCAAATTGCTCACCGTAGTCGAGGGCCGCCGCTGCCCCCTCCTCGCGTACATGATGAACCATCGGTGCAACCTTGTCCAAGACTGAAGCGACATCGGTGCCACCGCGTGGCAAAACGCGGCGCAGCTGCGATGTACTGAGTTCTTTCCCTCGAAGGTCGATGGTCTGAAGCATTCGGGCTCCTTAGTGACAGTGACAAATGTTTAGGCTCTTCCACTGCCCTTTGCCGCAGGCGTGGAGAGAATCCGTGCAATCTATAACATGACCAATATACCGATATGAATTTCACAGCGCGGGGCAGGGGCATGCCTATAGACTCGGCACCACGCAAGAATAGCGCTTTTCCCTGCTAAGTTGAAGCAAACTGGGAAGGATGTGACGCGATGCAAGGGTTTAATCCGGAGGCCGGCGAGCATGCTGCCGACGCGGGCCTCATTAGCCGCGTCTACGAGTGCGCTAGGCGCGCCGAGCTAGAGTGCATTCGCGTGAAATCACGGGAGTTGTTGTTTCCCCATCCGCACCAGGGGGAGACACGTCTGAGCATGGATACCCGCGGGGATCCCCTTCTTCGCTTCTTCACTCGGCATACGGGTCACCTCCAGTTTGGGGATGTCTCCCGCCTTGCGCAGTTTGTCAACGCGTGGAACCATGACTGTCTCTCGCCGACGCTCATCCTCGATTACGGCTCCCCCGAGTCGGTACAGCTGTGGGGTCATACTTTCTTCCTTGTGGAGGACGCACCCACCACTCAGCAGATAGAAGCCGCCCTCCTGCCGGCTATTTTCAATGCCCAGTCTTATCTAGAGGCTCTTTTTGAGGCCTTCCCAGAAATCGCCCGCGTGCCCGCCCCTGCCTCACCGGAGGAGGGGGAAGAACCAGGCGAGCACCCCAGCGCCGTAGACCTCGACCGTCTGATGGAAGCCCTGCCGGCGCTGGGAATATCTCGGTTTCACATCGCCAGTGAGCAGGCAATCTACGCTTGGATCAACGACATCCTTTTCGCCTTTGCCTTAGACAATGGTCCCAGCCTGCTTATCAAGGGCCATTGGGATCCTAATATCGAGGAGAAGGAGTTCCTGCGGGTCTTTCTCATCTGCAACGACTGGAACCGCGGCAATTACTCGGCTTCTGCGTTTTGTCATATTAACGCCGATGGCCTTCAAGTCCGTCTGGACTACGCAGCCATCACTTCTGGGGGTCTGACCGATTCCGAGCTCCGGCTAACGCTCGGCCGCGCCCTGCGGGCCATTCTGCATGGCGTCGATGACATCGCGCGCAATACGGTGGGGTCATCTCCCGTGAAGTGGCCTTAAAACCTATCTAGGCGCTACTTCTTCAGTTTCCTTGTTTATAAACAGTGCAGACCAGTAGCTAAACATCGCCAAAAATGGCGCCACGACCCACGCCACTCCGGGACTAAACGTAGGGACGAAATGCACGACTTCTCCGGGATCCGCAGGCGCATGGGTAGCTGTGACTCCGCCTAGTACATAGAAAGCGGCGGTGGCAGCGAGCGCCACTACTCCCAGCCAGTAAATCATCGCAGCGCTGTGCAGACGCGGAGCCCTGACATAGGTGACTAACGCCAAGACCATGGCCATCGCACCAGTGATGAGCGTGAAGGTAATAAAGGAGGTGAACTCAACGTTGTCCACCGTGTCCAGCACGTATCCGCCGCCTTTGGCTGCGTGACCAGTCAGTTCCGGGCGCAGCAGACCCCACACTGCGCCGACGGCAGAAAATGCACACAGCGACAGCGCCAGCACACCCGCACAGTAGCCAATGCTGCGGGAAATACGCGGTAGTTTCCAGCCCAAAGGACTAGTACTCGCCACAGAAAGTCCAGTTTCCATCCTCACGCTTAAAGCGCATGGTGGAGCTATCAACGCCGTTATTGGTGTTGACGTTGATGGTGGCCGAGGCATCGTCCCCGTTGACAAGGACATCATTGACGGAGTCAACCCCCGTGGCATTCCAATCGAAGCCCTCGAGGCCGGAGGTGTCTTGTCCCTCAGCAGCCATACCGGACTTCAGGGAATCCATAGGCACGTCGGGGACTTGGTTGTAATCCATGTTGGCTAGCTCGCCGTTATTGGCATTGCGTACAGCCTGGCAAGCATGGTCAGGCATGTACTGGAAAAACTGGCGCAAGGTAGTTGTCTCATAGAGACCGCGAACGAGACCGTTGATTGCGTCAACGTCCGCTTGAGAAGCAGCCTGGCCGCCTTCCACTGGCTTGACCACGGGGACATTTCCCAGCGGGGTTTCGCCATTAGCCAACGCCTGCGCATCTTCCGAGACAGCGCCGGCAGGCGCCTGTTCGGAAGATGAAGCCTGCTCCGAGGAGGGAGCTGCGCTTGACGAAGTCGCGCCCGCCTTCCCCGAAGAAGCCGCAGCGCTACTGCCCGTAGAATCCTCCGCTGCATCATCGCTGGAGCCGCAGGCACTCAGCGCGAGCGGCACGATCATTGCCAAAGACAGGACAGTCTTTTTCACTGGGCTCTTCAAGGTCAACGCTCACTCCTGAGGGAAAAATAACGGACAAACAACACAACAGCCTGCTTGCTGCCTAAAAATCTAACTTGGACATACTAACAAGTGTTCAATAATGATGCGCTGAGCGTTATCTCATAACTACCTGTGAGGACTACCTTTCTTAGGTTGCCCTCGTGACCCGCCTTCCTGGAATACTAATATCCACACGGGCCATCAAAGCCGATCGCTACAATGGCTAAGCGTGCAACTTAAACGGGATTTAATCATCGAGACGGCCCTCGAATTGCTGCAGGCCTACGGTCTGGCAGATGTCACCATGCGCCGTGTGGCGACCACACTTTCCGTCGCACCCGGTGCCTTGTACTGGCACATAAAGAACAAGCAGGATCTGATAGCCGCCATGGCCAGCCGGATCATTGAACCGCTGAATGGCTCCACAACTGAGGATCTTGCTCTCAACTTGCGCAGCGTGCTTCTTTCCCATCGCGATGGTGCTGAGGTAACCATCGCAGGGCTCTCCTTGCCAGGCTCGAAGGCCTGGGAGCAGTTGGTCGAGCGCTTCATCGCCTCAATCGACGACGACTCCGAAGCAGCGCGCGTGGCCGCCCTATCCATCATTCACTTGGTGCTCGGCGCCACGCTGATGGAGCAATCTAGGGCGCAACTTCAGGAGACCATAGGTACGCCTCAACCTGACTACGACGGCGAATCCGATATCAGGAGCGCGACAGCCATCATCCTCAGCGGGCTTTCTCAGAGCTAAACCCCCGTCGCCCGCCCCAATGTCCACTGCAAGGATTAAGATCTTGGCCATGACAACTTCCCCAACACCGAGTCGCGCCGCCGACTCCTCCCCTAATCAGCGGCGCCAGGTCTGGCCGGGTGAGGCCTATCCACTAGGTTCCAGTTTCGACGGATCTGGAACAAACTTCGCACTATTCTCCGACGTTGCGGAAAAGGTTGAGCTCTGCCTCATCGACCACAACGGTGAAGAAGAACGCATCGAGCTCACTGAAGTCCATGCCCACGTCTGGCACTGTTACCTTCCCAATGTCACCTCGGGCCAGCGCTATGGCTTCAGAGTCTACGGGCCTTATGATCCCGAGCAAGGCTTTCGCTGCGATCCCTCAAAGCTCCTCGTAGACCCCTATGCCAAGGCCTATGACGGCGAGTTTGACGGGGATTCCTCTCTATACTCCTATGACATTCACTCCCCGGAACTTGGCGCAGGGCGCAACCAAGAGGACTCGCTCGGCCACACCATGCTTTCCGTGGTCATCAACCCCTTCTTTGATTGGCGCGGGGATCGCCGCCCCCTCACCCCGCACAGTGAGACCGTGATCTATGAAACGCACGTCAAGGGAATGACCATGCGTCACCCGGACGTTCCTGAGCAACTGCGCGGAACGTATGCGGGCATGGCTCACCCCGCCATCATTGATTACTTCACAGACCTGGGGATTACCACGGTGGAGCTGATGCCGGTTCATCAATTTCTCCAGGATGATCGCCTCCGCACGCTCGGGCTGCGCAATTACTGGGGCTATAACACCTTCGGCTTTTTCGCACCTCACCTCGACTATGCCTACGCCCAACAGCCCGGCGAAGCGGTCTCCGAGTTCAAAACTATGGTTCGCGCCTTTCACGAGGCTGGCATAGAGGTCATCCTCGATGTTGTCTATAACCACACGGCTGAGGGCAACCACTTAGGCCCCACCATCGCCTTCCGTGGCATTGATAACAGCGCTTACTATCGCCTCGTCGAAGATAATAAAGCGCACTACATGGACTACACGGGAACGGGCAACTCCCTCAACGTGCGGCATCCTCATTCGCTCCAGCTCATCATGGATTCTCTGCGCTATTGGGTCACGGAGATGCACGTGGACGGCTTCCGTTTCGATCTTGCCTCGACTTTGGCGCGGGAGTTGGATGACGTCGACAAGCTCGCAACCTTCTTTGATCTGGTCCAGCAGGACCCCGTGGTCAGCCAGGTCAAGCTCATCGCCGAGCCCTGGGATGTGGGCCACAATGGTTATCAAGTAGGAAACTTCCCTCCGATCTGGAGCGAGTGGAATGGAAAGTTCCGTGACACGGTGCGTGATTTCTGGCGCGGCGAACCTGCCACGCTGGGCGAGTTTGCCTCCCGCATCACTGGATCCTCTGACCTCTACGGCAATAACGATCGCCGCCCCACTGCCTCCATCAACTTCATTACAGCGCACGATGGATTCACCCTGCGTGACCTAGTGACCTATAACGAGAAGCACAATGACGCCAACGGTGAGGACAACCGTGACGGGGAATCCTTCAACCGCTCGTGGAACCATGGCGTGGAGGGCCCCACCAATGATGAAGATGTAAAGAAACTGCGCCGTCGGCAGATGCGTAACTTCCTCACCACGCTGCTGCTTTCGCAGGGAACTCCGATGATTTCCCACGGGGATGAGATGGGCCGTACTCAAAGCGGAAATAACAACGCCTATTGCCAAGACAATGAACTGGCATGGATGGACTGGTCCCTTCTCAAAGAGGAAAAGTTCGCCGCCGTACACGGCTTTTGCAAGCGCCTTATCTCCATTCGGCGCAACCACCCTGCCTTCCGTCGTGAGCGTTTCCTGGCTGGCGGCCCTCTTGGCTCTGATGTCCAAGACCGCGATATTGCCTGGCTCGTACCATCGGGGCGGCTCATGACTCAGGATGACTGGGATCATGATTTCGGCCGCTCTCTCATGGTCTATCTCAACGGCAGCGCCATCCGCGAAAAAACCGCACGGGGTGAAGACATCGATGATGATTCCTTCATCATGATCTTCAATGCGCACGACGGGGATATTGAGTTCACCCTGCCACAACGAGATCTGGGGGCCAAGTGGGAGCTCATCGTCGACACTGCGGATTCAGGGGGCTACCCTGCGGAAGATACGATCATTGATGCGCAGGGTACGATCACAGTCCAGCCACGTTCGACGCTTCTTTTGAGGCAGGTCGAACCCCCAGTATTCGATTCCGCCTCCTAAACCCTAGAAAGGTAACTTCACGTGTCGATCACCGCCCACGGAGCCTCCATAGACGTCACCTCCGAAGCGATCGTGCTCCACCACACGCTTCTGGCGTCTTCCCTCGGGAAGGAGGCCACCGTGTCTATCCCATTGGATAAAGTGAGCGACACTGAAGTGGTCGAGCCCACCGCAACCGGTTTCGGCTCCCTGACGCTAGTGGGCCCCGGAATCCGCATTCTCTTCGCGCCCCACCAGCAACCAGAAGATTTGGCGCGAGCCATCGATGCCGCTAAACGGGGAGATGCCCCCTCCACCATCGCAGAGTCTTCCCCCGGCATTCCGGCGCTCGATTTCACTGCGGTTGACGTTGAGACCGCCAATGACAACTGGGGATCTATCTGCCAGATCGGTGCGGTGCGTTTCCGCGATGGCAAGGAGACGCAGTCCCGCAGCTGGCTGTGCACCCCACCTCCAGGCCTCGAGAGCTTCGCCGACGTGAATATATCTATTCACGGAATCACGGCCTCGGATGTGGCAGACGCCCCTGCCTTCGCACAGGTAGCATCCGAGCTCTTCGATTTTTTGGGCAGCGATATTTTGGTGGCTCACAACGCCCAGTTTGATTCCACGGCACTGCGCACCGGGCTGCTTTATGCTCAGGCGCCCGTGCCGGAAGTGCCACTCGCCTGCTCGTTGGCCCTGTCTCGCGAGGCCTCGCGCGCGGGAATCATTGAGGTTGTAAATCACCGCCTGCCCACGGTGGCGAAAGCCATAGGCGCCGGCGATTTTCGCCATCATGATGCCGCGGAAGATGCCCGCGCAGCAGGGCTCATCGTCGTTGGACTTGCCTCTCGGTGGAACTATAGCGGCGATCTCTCCCACTTGTTTAGCACCCACGGCTTTGCTCTCGGCACCATGAGCCAGGACTCAGTCATCCCGGTGCTGCGTTCCGATACCGCGCCGACCTCCCCTGCAGACCTCGGCGCAGGAACAGACTTTCGGGATGTATCGCGTCCAGGTGGCACAGCCTCCAAGCCACGAGGTGAAGGCCAAGGCCAAGGCAAGGAATCCTCCCGCAAGGGGCCCGCTCCATGGCAATCGGTGGCAACGCCCACCACCATCCCAGAACCCAACAGCGACGCTGATCCTCAAGGAGCACTCTACGGCCAGCACGTCACCCTAACCGGGGATTTTGAGCCTTTTGACAAGGGGCTTTTGTGGTCTGGTATCGCGCAGCGCGGTGGCCAGGTGGGAAAGAACGTCACCAAGAAAACAACCATATTGGTGCTCGGTCAATGGGCCACGAAGACGTCGAAAGAAAAGCGAGCGGAAGAGCTCATCGCGAAGGGTCAAGACATTGCCCTGTGGCCGGCGAGCAAGCTCATATCAGAGCTCAGCCTTGACGAGGAACCTCCCTTCTAGGAAGTTTCGCGGCCTGGAACCGCCACGTGGATGCTGGAGTCTAAATCAGACAAGAGTTCAACACCTTGTTTGATACGGACTGAAAAGAGCTTAATCCTCATGCCCCTAGCCCTTGCTCGTGAAAAAGGCCTCGTAACACCTGTTCCCGCACCACAAGAGTCGCCGCGTGGCCCTCACCTTGCAGCCGATGCGGAGTCCACAATCGCCGGTTTGGTACCCGCCTTGTACGAACGGGAGCGTGTTGAGTCGCCGCGCCTTTCTGATGATGGTTTTTGTGACTCCCTCGCCACCATTGCGCTTTCCTCGCGGCTTTCCATGGCGCTCGTTATGCACTCGAAGGAACAGTCTCGTCATCTCAGCCAGCGTGGCATCGATGAGCTAGGACTTAGCGTCCACGCGGCGTGGACGGTGGCTGCGGCAAACCTGCAGAGGCGAGCTTTGACGCCGAAGGGCTTGCGGTTTTGGACTCGCCCTGCTGTCCATTCTTTACCCGGTTGCCCAGGAGTAGAGGTTCGTGTACTTGGCTCGCCTATTAGTGCTTGGCTTGCACATCCCCAAACGTTTAGCACCTTAGACGGCCATCTCCGCCGAGTACTTCGATGCGATAGACTTACGTATCTCGTCCCCTACTCAGCTCGGGTGTTTGTACTTCGTGCACCTACAGCGGAAGCGGCACGGCTGTGGGCACACACCAGCGCGCAGGTGCGTCCAGCTCATAGTCCGCTGATTAGCGCGCACCCTTTGGTCTTGAGCAATGGGTTCCCGCAAGAATTAACCTGATGAAACGCATAAGGAGCTTAGAGTATCACCATGGCTGAAAACGGCATCTCCAAGCTAGGAAATCAATACCACGAGTGGTTAAGGGCGCATCCTACCGCCGCGGTCGAGTTCGGTGATGCCATCGAAGATTTGCTCAATGACGCAGGCGTCATCTTCGACCGAGTCTCGCCCCGTGTCAAGGGCTGGCCATCGCTCAAGGCTAAGGCCAAGAAGCGTTTCCCCGATGGCACGTTGATGTATCCACGTCCGTGGGAAGAAATCCACGATGTCCTTGGTGTGCGGGTGACAGTCTTTCACTCCACCGCCATACCGGAGGCTCTAGAGGTATTCGGCGAGTCTTTCAAGGTCATTCGTTCTGTGGACAAGGCAGCACAAACTCGCATTTCCGGCGGCTTCGGCTACGGCTCCCACCATTTGATCCTCACAGTTACAAACGCCATTGAGGAATTGTCGGATTATGAAGGGCTGACATTTGAGGTACAGATCCGCACGGTGCTGCAACATGCTTGGGCAGAGTTCGAGCACGATATCCGCTACAAGCAGGGTCCTAATCAACCTTCTCCACAGGTGGATCGGCTTTTTACCTTAGCGGCTGGGCTGATTGAATTAGCAGATCAGCAATTCGATGAGATTGCTGCACTGAAGGATCCCAGTGGCGACACCGATGAAGACGTGGAACTCAATGCTGAAACGCTGCCGGGGGTCTTGGCTGTGGTCTTAGGCGGACGCTTCCCGCGCTCTCGCTCTGATCATTACCGCTTCCTCTCGGAACTGCTCGAAGCCAACGATGTCACCTCGCTCGGTCAGCTGCAGGCCCTACTCAATGCCGGGGATATAGCTTTTGTCCACGAGGCCATGCACTACCGCTTCCGCCCCGGTCAGGTCCGCCTCATCGATGACCTCTTGCTCAACAAGTTTGGCAAGAAGCATATCGATGCAACCTGGTCCATCGGAGACCGCGCAGACCGGCGCAGAAGGCTCAATGGGCGCTTCAAAAACCTGCAGGCGCTCCGCGCGCACAGTGCAAAGGACTCCGAGCGCAATACGCGCGAAAAGAACTAGCGCGTATTGCGGCGGAATTTCTCCATGTCACGCCGCTCTTTCTTCGTCGGGCGGCCTGCACCGCGCTCACGGACGGGAACGGCGGGAAGAAATTGCCGGGGAGGAGGAGGTGCGTGATCCTTGTAGCAGGTGCGCGCGATTGATGCGCCGACGCGCTTGCGCACAGTAGCCAGAACTTCTAGATCGTGTTCATGATGATTGCGCCATACCCGAACGCGATCCCCGGGAACTACCTGCTGAGAAGGCTTAATTGCGTTGCCGTTGAGCTTAACATGGCCCGCTTTAACCGCATCAGCCGCTTCAGAGCGGGTCTTAAACATCCGCACCGACCATACCCAAGCATCGATTCTGACCGGTAGGCCTGCAGAATCATTACTCATGATTGCCGCTAGTTTTGGCTGTTATTCTCGCCCACGATCTTTTGGATCTTGGACCAGTTGTATACTCCGCCAGCAACGGCAACGATGATGCCGAGCATCATATAAGTAACGAAGGACGTTGCAGCTAGTCCGAGGAGGAATCCACCACCGAGCCCCGCTGCCACGCAGATGACACCGTTGCGAGCGTGCTTGCGGACTTCCTGTTTCTTCTTCTGAATTGGGTTATTGGGACGAGGCTGCATAGTCATGGCGGATATTCTACAGTACTATCCATCAACGCTCGGGGCGCTCTATCCAGGCGTGCCCGACAGGCTTTGTATTGGATTCGCCTTGGGTAAGTGCCGCCAAAGAGGCATCAAAGTCTTCCCGCGCGCCAGGATTAAGAGCTACTGTCAGCGTCACTTGCGCGCCATAATCCGCATCGACGATAGAAATGCCACGGTTGCGAAGCTCCCCTTCGACCCGCCCCGCCCGTGCATGGGTCAAACGCAAGGAATAAAGCTCTTTCCTACTCCGGGTTACCCTATCCAGCGATAAGAGCGCCTGGCGCACCGCATCACCGTAAGCATGCACGAGCCCTCCGGCGCCAAGCTTAATTCCGCCGAAGTAGCGAACTACCACCACGCAGATGTCGAGCATCCCCGTTCCCTTGATGACCTCAAGCATGGGCTTTCCTGCAGTTCCGGAAGGCTCACCATCATCGGACGAACGCTCGATAGGATTGGCCTCATCCACATGAATGATAAAAGCCGAGCAGTGATGCCGCGCATCGGGAAAACGCAGTCGCGCGGCCTCGATGAAGTCGCGCGCTGCCGCCTCACTATCGGCCCTGCCAATGAGCGTGATGAAACGCGATCGCTTGATCTCTATCTCGTGCTCACAGACCTCGTGTTCTACCGGTCGCTGGTACGTGCTCAGCATCAAAAAAGAAACTAAGCGACGAGGAAATCATATTCCGGGGTGCCAGGACGCAATTGCTGCACCTTGATACGGGAGGCGTCCATTCGCTTGAGCAAACCATCAATAGCAGAGGCTGTACCAAGCTCGATGCCAACTAAAGCAGCACCCGTTTCCCGGTTATTGCGCTTGAGGTACTCAAAGAGCGTGATGTCATCCTCTGGTCCCAAGATGTCCTGCAGGAAGTGGCGCAGCTGGCCAGGTTCTTGCGGGAAGTTCACGAGGAAGTAGTGCTTCAATCCGCGGTGAACCAAGGAACGCTCCATGATCTCCGCATAACGCAAGACATCATTGTTGCCGCCGGAGATGATGCAGACCACCGTGGAGCCCTGTTGCAGATTGAGCGTGCGCAGGCCGGCTACCGAGAGAGCCCCGGCAGGCTCGGCGATGATGCCCTCATTTTGATAGAGATCGAGCTGTTCAGTACACACCGCGCCTTCGGAGACGGTATCCCAATGCAAGCGGCCTTGATTGGCTTCAAGGATCTGATAGGGCAGCGTGCCGATGCGCTTGACAGCCGCACCATCGACGAAAGGATCGACGGTATCGAGGGTGACAGGCCCTCCTGCCTCAAAAGCTGCGGTTAGCGAAGCCGCGCCGGCGGGCTCGATCCCGATTATCGCGGTTCGCGGGGACATGTCAGCCAAGTAGCTGGTGATGCCGGAGAGCAGTCCGCCGCCACCGACCGGGACGACGACGGTGTTGAGGGTTTTACCCAGGGCGGAGAGCTGCGTGAGGATCTCTGCGGCCACGGTGCCTTGACCCGTGATGGTGTCGCGGGCATCGAAGGGCTCAATGATGGTGGCCCCGCGGGCCTCAGCATCTGCATGCGCGGCTGTCGCCGCCTCATCGAAGTTGGCGCCTGTGACAACGAGCTCGATCATGTCCCCGCCGTGGACGAGGATGCGGTCCCGCTTCTGCTTTGGGGTGGGGCTGGGCACGAAGATCTTGCCAAAAATCCCCATGGTGCGGCAGGCATAGGCGACGCCCTGGGCATGGTTGCCGGCAGATGCTGCCACGATGCCGGCTTCCCGCTGCGCTTCACTCAAGTTCGAGATCGCGTAGACGGCACCACGAATCTTATAAGAACGCACATCCTGCAGATCCTCGCGCTTGAGGTAAACCTCGTAGCCGGTCTGGCGGGAAAGTCGCGGGCAATACTGCAGCGGGGTCGGCGCAATCTCCGAGCTAATTCGTGCTTGGGCCGACTGGATGTCCGAGGCATGAATGGGCTCAAAAACTGCGGTGTTACTACTCATGGGTATTCATCTTAGCCCCAGGGTATGCGAAGCGTCGCATTACCTGCCGCTCAATTGGTTGCCTTCTCGTCGGGAAATACCGGTAGCCAGACCGGTATTTAGAATAGCTTCGCGCTTATAGCCATGGCGGGGCCGTTCTTGCTCTGCTAAGTTGTGGGGGCACGCTTCCTGCGTCCCTCACCCTCCAAGGAGTCAAAACCCATGTCCCGCTCTCGCCTTTCAGTCGCTCTTGTCGCCCTTGGCGCCACCGGCATCGCATTGCTCAGCCCCGTCGCCGCCCACGCCGAAGATGGCACATGCCCACAGGAAGTTGAGGATGCCAAGGCGGCTCACCAGGCTGCGGTCGAGAATGGAACCGCGGGTTCTTCTTTCATGGGGCCCAAGGAACTGATGCTGGGATTAGCCAATGGATATGGGTCTTCCGGGATGCCCACCCCGCCGGACTGTGTGGCTGAGCACGAGAAAGAAGTGGAAAATCAGAAATGGGACGAGATGCCCGATTTCGTGCAGTTCCTGCGCCCGGGTACTGCCACCGCGGAAGGCATAGCTTGGGCCGGGGCAATCTTGGGCCTCGGCGCAGCGGCGGTCCAGGGGCTGGCGCTTATCGCTAAATCTGATCCCTCCATACTCGAGCCGCTGCGCGCCGCGCTCAAACAGGCGGGCATCCAGCTCTAGAACCTCTTAGCCCTAGCTGACCCCGCCATCTTCAAACTAGAAGAGCTCCTTCGTGGCCAGCTCTGCGCCCTCCACGAGGGACTGCAACTTGGCCCAGGCGATCTGGTGATGCAACCTGCCACCGAGCCCGCAGTCAGTGGAGGCCACAACGTTCTCAGGACCAACTAGCTCAGCGAACTTGATGATGCGATCTGCCACCAGCCGCGGGTGCTCCACAGCATTGGTCGAGTGAGACACGACGCCGGGATAGATTAACGTTCCTGCGGGCAGCTGGTGATCCTGCCAGACCCGCCACTCGTGCGCGTGACGCGGAGATGCGCCTTCGAAGGAGAAGCCACCGACCTTGGCACGCAGGATTTCACCGATAATGTCCGCGAAGGGAATGTCCGTCACGTGCGGTCCGTGCCAGGATCCCCAGCAGATGTGTAGGCGGGTTTGCTCGCGTGGGAGATCCTTAATCGACTCATTGAGGACGTCGATGCGCTCACGGAGGAAGGCCTGAAAGTCCACCACGGTGGGCTCTGGAACCACGCTGTCCCAGGCCTCGGCAAGATCGGGGGCGTCAAATTGCACGGTCAGCCCTGCATCCGTGATGGCCTTGTATTCGCTTTTGAGGGCCTGACCGCAGGCGCGCACGAGATCGATGTCTTCCTCGTAGTACTTGTTGGGCAGTCGCGCCGCCGCGCCCGGAGAGAGCGCAGCAACGAAGCCGTCCTGAGCACCAGCCTTCGCCATCGCGTCTTTGAGAAGGGTGACATCGGCATTGACCTGGTCTTGACCGATGTAGGTTACCGGCCCACTAAACTCCGGGTTTGCCACCTTCTTGCGACCGGTGAAGATCCCGGAATCCGGGTCGTTATAAGCCTCCGCAAATAATGCACGGTCGCGGCGATCCTTCATCGAGGACAAGCGCACCTTCCCAGGCTCCGAGCGAATCTGCTCCCCAATCTCCCAGCGATCCTTATCCGTCATGGTCAATCCACCAAGACGGGTAAAGGAGTAGTTCCACCAGGCGCCGTAGTCTACGGCCCCTGAAGTGACGTGACCGTACTCGCCCTCGTTGAGAATATCGATGCCAAGATCTACCTGGCGCTGGACAACGTCCTCAACAGAACGGCGCAGAATCTCGTGAAACTCCTCCTGAGAGATGGTTCCAGCGGAACGCTCGAGATTGGCTGCGAGCAGCTCTTTGGTGCGGGGTAGCGAACCCACATGGGTGGTGCGAATCCTATTGACCATCTTTTTTTTAAAACTCCTCTTCAACGCGAAATGAATCTAGCCTTCAATAGACCATGCGGTCTACCTTAGCTGGGTTCCTTTGTGCGACCCGCACCGCAGCGACATTATATTCATGTCGCTGTTATCTGTGCTGCGTAAAAAGGGCTATTAAGAGTAAAAGAAGGTGCGGCCTATTAGCCGAGGATTCCCGCCCCCAGCTTTGCCTTGAGATCGCCCATGAGATTTCCGGAGCGCTCCACCCGAAGGTGCTCGCCCAAAACCATCATGGTTGACTGGTCGCCGTCGACAAGCGTGATATAGACGTCGGACTCACCCTTGTTATTGACCAGTACCTGTTTGAGGTTGGCAATATTGTCCAGGGTGCACTGATCCGTGCGCATGGTCAGGCGCAACGGCAGACCTGCTCCCCCGCCGGGGCCCAAGTCTGGCACCCTGATGTCGGAGCAAAACAGTGACATCCGGTCGTCGCGGATCTTCACCTTGACTTTGGCAAGGATGATATTGTCTTCGACGATCTGGGGGGCGACCAAGGAATAGACCTGATTGAATACCAGGATGTCTACCTGGGCACCGTTATGGTCTTCCACGTTGACAATGGCCCAGGGAGAACCGTCGCGTTTGGAATAGCGGCGATCCACGCCCGAGATGATGCCACCAATGATGAGCTCTTGGCCATTGTGGACCTCGCCGGCGAGGATCTTGGGCAAAGCAGTATCCGTCTGAGAATCTAGTGCATCCTCGAAGCCGTCGAGCGGGTGCCCCGAGACATAGAGGCCAAGCATTTCGCGCTCGAGGGCCAACTCGTGCTTGCGGTCCCAACTCTCGTCAGGGACATCGATAGCAAAGGCGCTCACCGCGCTAGAGTTCTCCTCCCCGCCAAAGCCGGCGAAGAGATCGAATTGCCCCTTGTCCGCGGCCTTTTTGGTGGTTTGCACTGAATCAACCGCATCCTCGTGGATGAGCATGAGGCCCTTGCGCGGATGGCCCAAGGAATCGAAGGCCCCGGCCTTGATGAGTGATTCGGTCACACGCTTGGAACAGGCCGCCAGCTCGATCTTGTCCAGATAGTCCGAGAAAGAGGTGAACTCGCCCTTCTCCTGCCGGGTCTTAACGATGGATTCGACCACCTCGGAACCAACGTTGCGGATGGCCCCCATGCCGAAACGAATGTCCTCGCCCACGGCCTGGAAGTTCTCCTCCGAGTGATTGACATCCGGCGAGAGCACGTGGATTCCCAGGTGGCGGCAGTCAGAAAGGTAGATCGCAGACTTATCCTTCTTGTCTCCCACCGAGGTCAACAACGCCGCCATGTACTCTGGGGCGTAGTAAGCCTTGAGGTAGGCGGTCCAGAAAGAGACTAGTCCGTAGCCTGCGGCGTGAGACTTGTTAAAGGCGTAGGAGGCAAAGGGCTCAATGGTTCCCCACAAGGCGTCCATGGCGGCTTTGGAATAGCCGTTTTCCTTCATGCCACCCCAAAACTTATCGTACTGCTGGGCTAGGACCTCGGGCTTCTTCTTACCCATTGCTTTACGGAAGCCATCGGCCTCACCGGCGGTATAGTTAGCCACCTTTTGAGAGATACGCATGATCTGCTCTTGGTAGACAATGAGGCCATAAGTCTCGTCGAGGATTTCGCGCAGCGGCTCTTCCAATTCGGGGTGGATTGGGGTGATGTCCTTGCGACCATTCTTACGGTCGGCATAGTCCCAGTGCGCGTTGACACCCATGGGGCCGGGCCGGTACAGGGCCAGGGAGGCCACGATGTCTTTGAAGCCGGTCGGTCTCATGCGCTTCAGCAGTTCCTGCATTCCGCCGGAGTCGAGCTGGAACACGCCTAAGGTATCGCCACGTGAGAGCAGGTCATAGACCTTGGAGACCGCGGGATCGTCAGCGTGGAGATCCTCCAACTCCAGATCTTCGCCACGGTTGCGCTTGATATTGGCCAGGGCATCACCGATCACGGTGAGGTTGCGCAATCCCAGGAAGTCCATCTTCAACAGACCGATGGCCTCACACGCAGGGTAGTCCCAGCCGGTGATGTACGCCCCATCCGCCGGGCGCTGCCACATCGGAATGTGGTCCATGAGGCGAACCGAGGCCATAATCACCGCACAGGCGTGGACACCTGCTTGGCGCACCACGCCTTCGAGGCCGCGGGCGGTTTCGTAGATCTTCTTGACATCGGGATCAGTCTCGATCATTTGCCGGACCTCAGCGGCCTCGGAATAGCGTTCGTGCTCCGGGTCCATGATTCCCTTGAGCGGGATGTCCTTGGCCATAATCGCCGGGGGAAGCGCGCCGTTGATGCGGTCAGCAATTTGGAATCCCGGCTGCCCGAAGTGCACCTTCGCGGAGTCTTTGATGGCCTGCTTGGTCTTGACCGTACCGAAAGTAATAACCTGCGCGACCTTGTCTTCGCCCCAGCGTTCAGCGGCGTAGGTGATCATCTCACCGCGGCGGCGATCATCGAAGTCAATATCGATATCCGGTGCGGAGGGACGCTCGGGGTTCAAAAAGCGCTCGAAGAGCAGATCGTGCTCGATAGGATCGATATTGGTAATGGTCAAGGCATAGGCAACGAGGGCACCCGCCGCCGAACCACGGCCTGGTCCCACCCAAATGCCGACGGAACGCGCATGCTTGATGAGCTCGGCCACGATCAGGAAGTAGGAAGGGTAGCCCTTCATGTCGATGACGCTGATCTCATACTGGGCGCGCTCCAGGTACTTCTCCGGCACCTCTTGTCCCGCAAAGCGATCCTGCAGTCCCGCCATGACCTGGTGGGTGAGCCACGAGGTAGGCGTATGGCCCTCCGGCACGTCGGCGATAGGCATGCGGTCGTGGGAGTGCTCCTCCCAGATCTCGCCATAGTCTTGGACCCGCTCGGCAATCCACAGGGTGTTATCGCAGCCGGAGGGAATCATGTCATCCCACGTCTCACGCATCTGCGCTGCGGACTTGATGTAGTAGCCGGTTCCACCAAACTTGAAGCGATCCGGGTCCATGAAAGTCTTGCCGGTCTGTACGCAGAGCATGGCCTCGTGGGCGGGAGCCTGTGACTCCAGGACGTAGTGGCAGTCATTGGTCACTAGGGGAGGTAAGTCCAGCCGGCGTCCGATTTCCAGGAGCCCGTCACGCGTGCGCTTTTCGATGTCGAGTCCGTGGTCCATCAATTCAAGGAAGAAGTTGTCTTTGCCGTATATGTCTTGCCACATCGCGGCGGCCTCTAAAGCCTCATCGAACTGGCCCAGACGCAGGTGCGTCTGTACGTCTCCCGAGGGGCAGCCGGTGGTGGCGATGATTCCCTCCGCATGCTCAGCGATGAGCTCGGCGTCCATGCGCGGCCACTTTCCCAGCTGGCCTTCGTAGGAGGCCAGGGAGGAAAGCGTGAAAAGGTTCTTCAGGCCGGTGGCGTTTTCCGCGAGCATGGTCTGGTGCAGGTACGCGCCGGAGGCCGAGACATCGTCCCGCTTTTGATCCGGGGTTCCCCACAGCACGCGCTTCTTATTAAAGCGGGATTCCGGCGCCATATAGGCCTCGATGCCAATGATGGGCTTGATACCCGCCTTGGTCATGCGTTGGTAGAAGGCGTTGGAGCCAAACATGTTGCCGTGGTCCGTCATGCCTACCGCTGGCATGTCCTGACGTAAAACCTCTTCAGCAAGCAGGTCCACCTTTGCCATGCCGTCGAGCATGGAAAACTCGGTGTGATTATGCAGGTGGACGAAGGAGGAGTTTTTGGCCATGCGAACATTCTAGCGGTCGACGCAAGAGGCGAAAATAAACGCGAACCCGTGCTTCGCATTGGCTATACTGGGAGTAGCATTAGCCCTCGATGTTCTACACCGTAATTACCTATCTCATGTGGGGATTTTTCCCAGCGTTTTTCCCACTGCTCAAGCCCGCCGGGCCGTTAGAAATTCTCGCGCACCGCGTCATCTGGACCGCGCTTCTAGTATGCGTTTTCCTCTTTTTCACCGGAGGTTGGCGCGAGCTGCGCGGTTTCACCCTGCGCACGTGGGGCAAGGTGGCTGCTTGCGGCACTCTCATCACCATCAACTGGGGTGTCTACGTACTTGCGATCAACTCCGGGCATGTGGCTGACGCGGCCTTGGGATATTTCATTAATCCGCTTGTTTCGGTCGCCTTGGGCATCATCTTCCTGCGGGAGACACTCAATCGCTGGCAGGCGGCTTCTGTGGGCGTTGCTTTCGTGGCGGTGCTGTGGTTGACGTTTATGACCGGCCAAGCGCCGTATATTTCGCTCCTTTTGGCCTTCAGCTTCGGCATCTACGGACTCGTCAAAAAACAGCTGCAGGTTTCAGCCGCCACTTCCGTCGCAGCTGAGACGCTAGTCATGGTTCCCGTTGCACTCGGATACCTCATCTATCTGAGTATCCGCGGGGAATCGACCTTCCTGAGCGAGGGGCCCTCCCACGTGGCGTTGCTCGTGTGCTCCGGCATCATCACCGCCCTGCCGCTGATGACCTTTGCCAAAGGTGCCAAACAGTTGCCTTTGGCTACCATCGGCATGCTGCAGTACATCACTCCGGTTATGCAGATGTTGTGGGCGCTCTTCGTGGTCAATGAGCACATGTCGACAGCGCGGTGGATTGGCTTCGGCATCATCTGGATAGCGGTGGCCATCTACGTCACCGATCTCATCAGGCAGCGCAGGGCAACCCGCCATTCCCACAAGCTTCGCCAGATCGAGGATTTCTAGTTCTGGGAGCTCCCGCGGCGCGATTGCCGCAACTCCTCGCGCGCTGCTCTGGCACGCGCTCGGCGCTCGCCTTCTTCATTGCCGTCGAGCGCCCACCGCGGCATCATCACCAGCAACACCGCACAGCTCAGCAATCCCAGCCCAGCCATCACCATCCCCTCGGCGCCGCCGAGATGCCAGACAACTGCACCGGCGCACACGATTAGGCCAAGTGCACAAAGCACATAGGCAAAGCGATAATTTGGTGGCCAGTTCTTAAAGCTCTTCATGATCAAACCGAGCCTACCCGTTGTTTAATCCGTGCCCAGCGGCCGAACGGCGAAGGATCCCCAGGGGGCGTCGGCTGGCGCAGGCTCAACCGCAGCAATCAAGGGGTTGTCAGCGAGTTCCTGCAGGTGTGCGCCATCGTCCCACACCAGCACCGCGCTCGCCTTATCCAGGGCTGGGGTCGTGCCAACTCCGGAAAGGCTCGAGCTCACGCGAGCAAAAAGCCTGTCTAAGACGTCCGTGCGTTCCTCACCCGCAATGGGCTCAGGCACGGCCAAAGGAGCCGACTGCGCAATGATTACAGCGTTGAGGCGGCGGATCGGAGACACCGCTGCGGCAGTCTCCGTCGCTGAAAGATCATGATCGAAAGAGACAAGAGCGTAGGTAGGCGAATCAGCGTCAACCTCAGCCAACTGCTTCTGCGCCCGCGCGATATATTCGGCCCGACTTTCCTCATCCGGCCCCAAGCGGTCTCCTTGCAGGCCTGTAGATGAGTGCGTCCCGAAGGCGCCGAAGAGGAAAACCACGAGCAAAAGAAGCCCCGCGAGGAGCATTCCTCCTGCAGCGCGGCGCCGCCGGTAGATGCGCTGCGCGGATGGGGCAGAAACCCTCATGAGCGCAAGACCTGCAGGGCATGTGCCAGATCAGGCGGATAGGGCGCCTCTATCTCAAACCACTTGCCCGTCCCTGGATGCGTGAACCCGAGCTTGAGCGCGTGCAGCCACTGCCGCTTGAGCCCCAAGCGTTGGGCAAGATTGGGATCTGAGCCGTACATGGGGTCGCCCACGCAGGGGTGTCCAACGGCAGCCATGTGGACGCGGATCTGGTGGGTGCGCCCGGTCTCGAGGTGTACCTCCAGCAAGCTTGCTTCTCGGAAAGCCTCGAGGAGCTTATAGTGCGTGACCGCGTGCTTACCCTCGTCTACGACGGCGAACTTCCACCCTGCGGAGGGGTGCCTTCCAATGGGGGCGTCGATAGTTCCCTCGATTGGGTCGGGCAAACCCTGCACAATGGCGTGATAAGTCTTGGTGATGGTGCGCTGCTTGAAGGCCTGCTTGAGCGCGGAGTAGGCTCGCTCCGAGGAAGCGACAACCATGACCCCGGAGGTACCCACGTCAAGCCTGTGGACTATTCCCTGCCGCTCCGTGGGACCGGACTCTGCGACCTTGTACCCCGCCGCACGCAGACCTCCGATGACCGTGGGGCCTTCCCATCCTAGGGTGGGGTGGGCGACAACCCCGACTGGCTTCTGCACGCAAATGATGTCTTCGTCGGCGTAGAGCACATCCATGCCCTCGACGAGTTCTTCCTTAGGCACGAGTGGTGCATCTGGTTGCGGCAACGTGACCTCAACCATGGTCGCGGACTGGAGGCGGTCCGACTTGGACACGGCGGCCGAATCGATCACCACGTCGCCGTCAGCACACAGCTGCGCTGTGACTGAGCGCGAGAGCCCCAAGAGCTTGGCCAGTGCGGCGTCGGCCCGCATTCCATCGAGGCCCTCGGGAACAAGGAAGGTGCGTGTCTGCCTATTGCTCAAGCTTGTGCCTCCTTTCCTCTCGCAGCATGGACACAATGAATACCAGCACCCCGCAGGTGATCGAGGCGTCTGCAATGTTGAAGACTGCGAAGTCCCCCACCGAGATATAGTCTACGACGTGCCCGAACCAGAAGCCCGGCTCGCGAAAGAGGCGGTCGAGGAGGTTGCCTAGTGCACCTCCAGCGATCAGCGCCAAACCGATTGCCTGGCCACGATCCTTTATGCGTGGAGCCGCGATGGCCACGCCGATAACGAAGGAGAGCTGAATGGTGGTAAATAGCCACGTGCTTGAATCCCCGCCCATGGAAAAAGCCGCGCCGGGGTTAAAAAGAAGATGAAGCCGGAACCAATCCCCCACGATCGGCAGCGGCTCGCCCTCGGTCAGGATAGTAAGCATGAGCTGCTTGACTGTCTGGTCAACGGCCGCCACGGAAAGCACGACCGCGACCATGGTTTTAAGGAAACTCCTTCGAATCTGACTCACCCGCACCATTCTAAACCGCCACGTCCGGTATTTTGGAATGTGTGTTTCGTGTGCAGACTCTTGTCATCCTTTCCGCCCTTGCCCTTAGCGGAGGAGCCTTAGCTGGCTGCTCCTATGAAAAGCCCGGACCTCCGGTCGAACAGCCAGTGGGGCTCACCCTTGATGCGCCCCGCGTATCCGTCATCGACGCCGGGCGGGGAGAAAAGCGCGTCTTAGAGTTTAAGGATATTGATTCCGAGCAAAAGCTCGACTATTCCTTCGCACAGGGCTTCCAACAGGATCTCTTCAACTCCACTGCCGCAGCTGCTTTCAAGGCTTCCTCCGTCGACGACCCGAAGGTCACGCTGCCGTTGCAAGCCAGCGTCGAGGCTGCCTCCGAAGCTGTGGAAGGGCAGTTACCCGCCACCCGCAATGCCTTCGTGACCTCTGGTGTGCCCACTTATAGTGGCGAAGAAGATCTCTCCAGCGCGGAGGGCTTCCAATTCGGCTGGCGCGCGGAAGACTCCGGGCAGATGTCCTCACTGCGTCTCGCTGCGCCGCAGGGAGCCTCCGACAACGCTCGTCAGGTAGTCGAGCAGGCAGTAACCCAGCTGAGCTCGTTTCCTGTGGTCTTCCCTACCGAGGAAATCGGCGAGGGCGCACGATGGACCGTTGATTCCCGTGTTGCCGGCGAATCCACCCTGCTGCAGACCACCACCTATACCCTCAACTCTTTAGAGGGCGATAAGGCTCAACTGGGCGTCTCAGTCCAGCAGCGCCCCTCCCTCGGCGCGCTATCCTTCGAGGGCACAGCCCAGGGAACTGAACTCGCAGACAAGGAACTCAAGGTTCTTGATTCGCATACCGAATCAACCGGAGAGCTCTCCATCGATCTCACGCAGCCGCTGCCTGTGGAGGGCAGCGTTGCCTTCGATACCAAGGTCATCTACGGCACGGATGATTCAGATCTGCGCGTGGTGCAGTCCACCAATACTGCCCTCGATTTCGCTCCCGCAGCAAGCTAAGCGGCTCTTCCGGTTAAGCGCGCTGGGTTTTTGGGGTGCCGGAAGTCGCCGTTAGGCGGTGTTGTCCTAACGGCTAGTGCGCGTGGGGTGGCTGCCAGACTATTGTCCCGCCCTTACGGGTAAGGCGCCCGCGCCGCGGTGGCGCATTCGGATCATCCTCATTAACCGCATTGTGATAACTACACAAGGTCACCAGGTTGGCAACGTTAGTCTCCCCACCATGACTCCACGGCGT
>NZ_DGRD01000047.1:0-18187 GCF_002390965.1 Corynebacterium sp. UBA4397 | reverse complement strand
GTACCGCGGTGGTCTCCTTGCTAGTCGGCAAGGGGGGGCTCACCAGGCGGTAGCTGTACACCACACTATTGGACGCAACCACCCGTCAGGAAGGTGACTGCTGGAAGATAAAGAACGGAGACCAACCGTTATGGTTTTCGCGTTTATGGTCTCTGTCGTGACATCGACAATTGCACTACTTGTCTTTAGACCCTCAACATTTTGCATTGCGTCCGCCCCTCCGATTGCTCGGATAAGCTTCGAAACTGCTTGAATGGATTTTTCAAGCGCTTTCAAGTCAATTTCTCCTGGGCAGCCGTCGATCTTCAAGCGTAGAGTACTTGGTTTCTCAGTCATGGTCACCTCGTCTGAGCGTTGTTCTAGTATCGTACTGCAGAATTTGGTTATTCTCTGCTGGAAGTTATCGTCAGGGCTTTGTGTCTGCTAATTCCCACGACAAATCCACGAGATAAGCGGCAGGAAATGGCGGGCTAGAATCTCCCCCTTATCGGGTTGATGTAAAAGCCAGAAACCCCCGCTCACCTGCAGAAGCAAGATGAACGGGGGTTATGTATTGCTCCTCCAACTGGGCTCGAACCAGTGACCCTTCGATTAACAGTCGAATGCTCTGCCAACTGAGCTATGGAGGAATAGTGTGCAGGGAGTGGTTTGTGGGAACCACTCCCTGCAACGAGGACTAACTATATTCATATTTGTTAAAGATGCCAAATTGCCTGTGTATCTAGGATTTTTTGGTTGATACTGAGTGTGCAGTGTTTCTTCTCAAGAGGTGGCGGCGGGGCAGTTAGGTCAAAGCACGGGCCTATATATATACTCAAAAAGTCGCCTTTGGCGGCGTGGGGCTATAGCTCAGTCGGTTAGAGCCGTGGACTCATAATCCATTGGTCCCGGGTTCGAGCCCCGGTGGCCCCACCCAGTAGCCAAGAAGAAGGCCTCGCGGAGGAATTCGGCTTCTAGAGCCGACCCCGAGAGGCCTTCTTTGACTTATTTTCTAGCTCTTAATCTGAGCTGCTATCGCTGGACTCTACTGTTGAAGGTCCGGGACGACATCGGGGTTTTTGTCCAGCCAGTCCTGAACGGCCTCGGCTTCCTTGCCTTCACCGAACTGGTTGACCACAGTGTCTTCGAGGGTGCCGTACTGCTCGTCATCAAGCTTGATGCTCTTGAGCCATTCAGCGACCTCTGGCTGGTCCTCACCAAAGCCTTCGCGTCCGAGCCAGTGGAGGGCCTCGGATTCACCGAGGGAGCCCTTTGGATCCTCTAGATCCTTGACTGGGAACTCGGTGTTTGCCCAGAAGGGGCGCCATAGTGTGACGACGATATCGTTCTCACTATCGACGGCGGATTGCAGCTCCGAGAGCATGGCCGGGGTAGAGGAGGTCGAAAGCGTGTAGCCATCGGATTCGAGCCCATAGTCCTGCATGACCTTTTCCGAAGCAGCGGTCAGCCCGGCGCCCGGCTCGATGCCGACAACCTTGCCGCCAAAGCGATCGGAGGCACCCTTGAGGTCCTCGATCGAGTTGACGTCCTCGACGTACTCCGGAACCGCCCAGGTGAGCTTAGCGTTGTCGTAATAGGCACCGAGATCCTCGATGTCCTCGGAGTACTTCTCCATGTACTGGGCCTGAGTGACCTCGGGCCAAGCGGAGGCGAAGATATCGATGTCGCCGCCGGCGAGACCGGTGTAGAGGACCGCTGCGTCGGTAAGCTCCTCGTGCTCGACCGCGTAGCCGGCGGCCTCGAGCTTATTGGTCAAGAGATAGGCCGTGGAGAGCCCGTCGGTCCACGAGGGCATGTAACCGATTGTGATGGTGCCCTTGTCTCCCTCGCCGGAGGAATCGTCCGATGAGCAGGAGGCTAGTCCGATGGCGGCAGCCGCGACGGACAGGCTAGCGACAAGCTTGGTGCTGAAACGTTTGGTGCTAAACATGGGGAGTGTTCCTTTCTTATAGAACATCTATTGAGATAGGACTTTTGGGATTGAAAGAAGCCGGGATACGCCGGGCTAGGCGTCCTGCTTCTTGCGTGCTTTCCCGATCTTGCTGCGCAGGGCAGAGGGATAATTACTAGGAGTGCCCAGTGCGGCGGTGATCCGATCAAGGAACACAGCCAAGATGACGACCGCCAAGCCGGCCTCGACGCCCTGTGCGATATCGAGAGTGGAAATTGCGGAGACCACCTCCTTTCCTAGTCCATCTGCACCGACCATGCCGGCGATGACGGCCATCGAGAGGGAGAGCATGATGACCTGGTTAATGCCGGCCATGATGGTAGGTATGGCCAAGGGGAACTGGATTCCTTTGAGGATCTGCCAGCCGGTGGCACCGTAGGCCTTGCCCGCTTCGACGGTTTCTTCATCGACGTTGCGGATACCCAGCTCAGTCATGCGCACGCCCGGGGGAAGTGCGAAGATGATCGTGGAAAAAATTCCGGGAACGACGCCGATGGAGAAGAAGGTCACCGCAGGGATGAGGTAGACGAAGGCAGGCATGGTCTGCATAAAGTCCATGATCGGGCGCACGATGGTGCTGACCGTATTGGACTTTGCCGCCCAGATACCCAAAGGGATCGCCACGATGATCGCCGAGATGGTGGCAATCAGCACGAGCGCCATCGTTTGCAGCATGGTGTCCCATTGGCGCATGCACATGACCAATATGAATCCGAGGGCCGAACCGATTGCGAACTTCGGTGAGCGAATAAACCAGCCGAATAGCGCGAAGAGCGCGAGGAGGATAAGCGCTGGTATCGAGATAAGGAAGATCGCGAGTCCCTCGATGAGGAATTCGTTGACCTCGGAAAAAATATCGAAGAGCCAGGAGACGTTTTCGGTGAGCCAGTCAATTCCTTCGGCGGACCAATCGCCGATAGGTATGCGGGGGAATGCTTCTACATCCACTACTTACTAACCTCTTTCTGGTCGAATGATGCAGCCGACAACAACGTCACGCGGGGAACGACCCCCGCGAACTTGCCGTTCTCGTCGACCACGACGATGGGCGCCTCGGTATCTGCCGCCAGGCCGAAGAGATCGCCGATTACCCGGGAGCTTTCAACGATGTGCGTAGGATCGTTATGCGAGAGCGGCAGAGCGGTTTCACCATCGCGCACGGCCTTGGCGACGTCGTCCTGCCAGAGGATCCCAGCCGGAGAACGGTCCCGATTCAGAGCTACAATCCAGCTGCTTTGAGACTCACGCATAAGCTTCTGTGCTGTCAGCGGGCCTTGGCTGACCCCAACTACCTCGGGAGGCTGCTCGGCGATGCTTTCCGCCGTGAGAACGCGGGAGCGATCCACGTCCTTGACGAAGGAAGCGACGTAGTTATTAGCCGGGTCACGTAGAATCTCTTCGGCCGTACCGACCTGTTCCACGCGACCATCGCGCATCATGGCAATGTGATCGCCGATGCGCATAGCCTCATTGAGATCGTGCGTGATGAAGACAATCGTCTTTCCTAGGGAAGACTGCAGGTCGATGAGCTGATCCTGCATTTCTTTGCGGATTAGAGGGTCGAGTGCCGAAAAGGCCTCATCCATAAGCAGAACTTCGGTATCGGCTGCCAGCGCGCGGGCGAGCCCGACCCGTTGTTGCATACCGCCCGAAAGCTCATCCGGCATTGACGTGCCCCAGCCTTCAAGGCCGACCATGCGCAAGGCTTCGTCGGCCTTCTGCTTGCGCTCGCTGGGGTTTACGCCTTTGATCTCTAGGCCATAAGCTGCGTTTTCTCCCACCGTTCGGTGTGGCAAAAGCGCGAAGCTCTGAAAGACCATAGAGATCTTTTCGCGCCGCAGGGCCCTAATCTCTGATTCATTCATCGAGGTCAGGGTTTGACCATCGATGGTGACCTCGCCGGCGGTAGCCGGGAGTAGGCCGTTGAGCATGCGAATTAACGTGGACTTTCCGGATCCAGAAAGTCCCATGACGACGAAAATCTCGCCAGGTTGAACCTCAAAAGTGGCATCGATGACCGCGGCCGTCGAACCCTTCTTGCGCAGTTCCTGACGTGTCGTCCCAGACTGTAATGCTTTTACGGCAGCCTGCGGGTGTTTTCCGAAGACTTTATACAGCCCATTAACCGTAATACTAGTCACCAGTCCTCCTTTTCAGCGTTTACTAAAGGCCGTGAGTGCCAGTTTCTCTCACCCCTCTCCCGAGGAAACCCTGACACCAGACCCCTTGGTGGCTGCGAACATAGCTTGCGCAAAATGTCTGCATCCCAAGCAATCCGCTAGCCCGGCTTAGCCCGCGAAGGCACGTGGATAGTGCGCCGCCGAATTCTCTCGAGTTAAGCCGAACAAGACACGATGACTCCGAGAGACGGCGTCTCCCAAAGTGCTCCTATACCCAACTGTTTCACAGATTTGAAGCAATTTTTCAGGATTGTGCGCGTAGCGGGAAGGACTGTCACAGCTTCTGGCGCGTGGAACTAGCACGGATGCAGCGCATGAAAAAGGTCCTCTTGTCTGCGGTTTGGTCTAGAAATAGCCAAAAATGAAACTCACGAAGACAACTATAAAGTCAAGGACATTACAAGTTTATAACATGTGAAATGTGTCATAACGTATTCAGGTTAGGCAAGAGTGTAGGAAGGTGTAGGCAGGGCTGAGTCGGCGGGTGAGGAGGACACCGCCGCGAGCCCTCCTGCGACGGCGGTGGGAGAAGGAATTGCACATTCTAAAAGTTCACTGAATTTGGCTAGCTCGAAGAGCGTAGACGAACGCTGCGCAGCTATGGTGGGAGGCATGCTACGGTACTATTTCTTCGAATTTTGGCAGGCCATGGTCGACCATGGTTTGCCCCTATTAGCGCTGCTTATCATCGCCGTCTTGATTCCGCGCGTGGGGCGGCTGACCGTGCGAATCCTCGAATCCAAGCTCGACGAAAGCGAGGAATCGACCAAGGCGCGCCTAGCGCTGGCTGGTGCGCTGATATACGTTTTGCAGGCCGCGGCATACCTAGTAATCGTGGTTGCTGCCCTAGCCAACCTTGGCGTGCCACCGCTTGGCGCAGCCATTCCCGCAACGGTTGTCTCAGCCGCCATTGGCTTCGGCGCCCAGACAATAATCGGGGACTTTCTAGCCGGTTTCTTTATCCTCTCGGAGAAGCAGTTCGGCGTGGGTGACTACATCAGCATTGGTGATGCTAATAATACTGAGGGCACAGTCGTCGCCTTGACTTTGCGCACGACCAAAATCCGCACACCTAATGGCGAAGTGGTTACCGTCCCGAACGGGCAAGCGGGCGTGGTCTCGAATTTCTCCCAGGACTGGTCGCGTGCTGTTGTTGATCTGGCTGTTCCGGTGCTCGAAGGAGAGACCGTGGGTGAGATAACCCAACGCGTGGAGTCGGTGGCTGAGGAGGCTATCAAGAACCCCACGATCTCCAAAGACGTGGCCGGCGACCTAGAGGTTCTACCTGCTACTGGCGTGGTCGCGCCGACCGTTGCCGGTCAGCCTTGGCAAGTTAATTATCGCGTTATGGTCGTGGTCAACCCAGCCCGGCAATGGGCTGTTGAGCGGGCTATTCGTTCCGCGCTACTCGCGGTTTTATGGGACCACTACAGCGTGTCTGAGGCCTTTGCTAATGGCCTATTCGACGGCAACGGCGCACTGGGTGACATCGACCAAGGCTCGGAGCAGCAGAAGGACAAAACCGAGGAAATCTCTGCGGCCGCGAACGCCGCGACGTCGAGTTCGGCACACGTGGAGGGCGACTCGGATTCGGCAGAGCAGGCCTCGGGGAACCAGGCTTCGGATAACCCGAAGCTGGCGCCGGGTGCCAAGGACGATGGCCCGGGCGGGCCTTCTCCGGTAATTCCATTGGAAGAGGATGAGAGCGCGGAGCCGCGGAAAGGGATCTGGCGAGATCAAGAGACTCACAGCAGGTGGGAGAAAATCGTCACCCTAGGCGGGCGCGTGCGCGCCTCCACCACGGAGCTTATTGTCGCCGTCGTTGTGGTCGGGTGGTTGATCTTGGCGTCGAGCAGCCCCGAGGATGGGCAGTCCGGCTGGCTTGCACCATCTAACTGGCGTGAAGGACGCAGCGAAGCACCGGTCACCTCAAGTGAAGAAACACCGACTCCTTCGCTGGCCCCGACCTCGGAGCCGGTAGAGAGAACCACCCAGCAGGTGCCGACGCAGACACAAACGACGACCGGTGCAACAGAGCCGAGCGAATTCACTGGACAAAATCAGGAGAACGACCAAGAGCAGCAGCAATCGACGCCTACCGCAGGTACGCAGGAGGGCGCTGAGACCGCCACCGGTGGAGAGACTGCAACAGGTGCCACCAACCAAGGTAATGTCCAAGACCGCAGCGCACCTTCGGTCGCCGAGCCGACTACCGCCATTCGCTAACTTGTCATGAGCTTTCGAATAGGAACTGGCTAATCGATGCCGAGTATCGGCACTGAGCACCGACGCAGTGCCGTAGCTGCCCTGGCGCGGCGGCGTGCATACAATACCGTTTATGGAAGTTGATCCCTTCGTAGATTCTCTATATCGCTGGTCCGATGTCAGCGGAGTTTTGCTCATGGGAATAATCGGCGGCACGATTGCACGCCAACGTGGCTACGACATTGTCGGCTACTTTTTCATCGCGCTCTTTTCCGCCCTGGGAGGTGGCATCATCCGCGATGTTCTTATCAGCCGCGGGACGGTGGCGGCGATGTCGCAGCCGGAATACTTAATTCTGGCTTTTGCCGGGGCCCTCATTGCGCGTTTCGTATTCTTTAAGGGACGCACCTGGGAGCTTTTGCAGGCACATGGTGATGCCGTAGTTTCCGCACTATGGGCGGGAACGGGCACGGTCAAGGCCCTTTCTTTCGGCTTACCACTGTTGCCTTGCATCATGATGGGTGTATTCACGGCCACGGGTGGCTCGATGATCCGAGACATTGTCACCGGGCGCGTGCCGACGGTATTTGGGGATAACCAGCCCACGGTGGTTCCGGCGGTGGCCTGCGCTGTAATAGTCGTTGGCTGCAATCGATTTGATCTACTCGTATGGGGAATGGTTGCTGGCCCGATAATCAGCCTCCTGCTTTTCTTAGCCGGTTACTGGGGAGGCTGGCGTCTACACACGGACCAGGATTGGGCTCCCGTCAATGACACCGCGGTCCAGGTCGCTGCTTTCGCTAAGAAGGCGGAGGATAGAGGGCGCTCGGTTGGGCGTCGCATCGAGCCCACCAAGATCCGCAGCTGGCGGCATCGACAGATGGAAAAAGCTTTGCAGCGCCGGATCGAAAAAGAGGTGCGCCGCGGCAGACAGCGCTCGCAAGCAGAATCGGATGCGGATAAGTTCTACCAGGAGTTCACCAATCAGTTCGGAGCTATTGGAGAACAAGACAAGTCGGCACGCGATTCTCAGCAGGAAGCAGAGGCGGCATCGCCAAGCTCATCTTTCGCTTCAGCCGAGGCAAGTAAGGGCGGGGAAGATAAGTCAACCTCGAATCATCGGATCGAACGACAAACAGACGTCGAGAATGAGGACGGCCTGTTCTCCGGAATGGGCATGGACTTAAGTGGTGATTCCTATGAAGGATACGACGAGCGGAAATATGCGGAGCATGAGGCTGCGGAGCTGGCGCGCGAACATCGCCGCATGCTCGATGTCATTCTCGCGGATGACACGCTTACCGACGAACTTATCGATAAGCTGGTTCACAAATACCGCGAATCTGCACAAGTAGGACAGGCAAAACGAGGCCGCGAAAAAGATCAGGCGAAGGATGCTAGGGAGTCTAGGGACTCGGATCGCTCGGGGGACTAGCGGGAGCAAAGCAAAGCGATAGGTAAGGTTGGCTCTATGAGTGCTTTTTCCCGCATCGCCCAGTGGCCGGCGAATAATGTGGCCGCCGTGCTGCTGCATGGAGACGATGTTGTTTCGCAGATAGGAGATCCTCGCCGCGTATTCGCGCTGGCATCGGTGACGAAACCGATCGTGGCCTATGCGATCATGCTTGCCGTTGAAGAGGGAGCAGTCGAGCTAGATCAGCCGGCCGGCCCTACAGGCTCCACGCTGCGACATCTTTTGGCACATGCCTCTGGTATAGGTTTTGATAGCCGTGTGCCGCTTAAGCCGGTAGGCAAGCGGCGAATTTACTCCTCTGCTGGCTACGAGTGGGCGGCAGAAGTCGTGGCCGAGGCCACGGGAATGAGTTTCCCGGAGTACCTGCGCGAGGGGGTGTGCAAACCACTAGGTATGCGGCATACCAGCCTGAGTGGTTCTGCAGGACACGGAATGTATTCTACGGCAAGCGATCTCGTGGCATTTGCACGCGAGGTGCTATCCCCACAATTGCTGCACCCGTCTTCGGTTCGCGAGATGTGCAGCGTGCAATTCCCCGGGATTCGCGGTATCGTCCCCGGTTATGGCAGCTTTAAGGATTGCACTTGGGGATTGGGATTTGAGATCCACGGCCACAAAGATCATTGGATGGGTGACCTCCCAGATTCTGCGGTGGGCCATTTTGGCATGTCTGGTACCTATCTGTGGCTGGCGGAAAATTGGGCCATGGTGGCCTTGAGTGACCACGATTTCGGCGACTGGGCGAAGCCATTGTGGGCCGAAACCAATACCGCGATCTGGCAGGAATGCACAGACCAAGCTGGGGCTTAAGCTTGCACTAAAGCTTTGGTTAAACCTACGGTTGAGGTTTAACCATTGGGGGGTTTAGTGGTGGTTGAGGGTTGATGAATTGGGTGGGACTCGAGGAAGATCGTCGGCAGAACACGATAATCGCGTTTTCGGTAGTGCCTTGATGTAGATGCAGTTCGTTGGGGAAGACGAAGCTCGTCTTACACCTTGGCCGTTATCCTTCCGCTATCGCCGTCTTCGCTGCCGTCAAATACGGCTGTGTGGGCAGGTGTAACACGTTTGGGTGGGGGCTGTGGTGTTTTGCATTTCAAAGGAGATATCGGCTATGGATTTCCGCGTTCATACCGCACCGGTTAAGGAAGTTTCTGGTACCTGCACCGCCCCGGCGTCGACGCAGCTCAGAGATCAGCCACAGCCGGTGTCGATTCAGCCTGTCCACGATTGGCCCAACCGCAACCACGGTCCCGTGCTCACAGGCGTACTTGTGATATCTGGGATGCCGCGTTCGCTGCGCCCAGCCATAGAAGACGCCATGTGTCGGTGCCTGCGCAGTGAATCCGAGTTCATTATTCCAGGCGATGATCCCCTAAGCGCGCAATGGTGCACGCGTTGGTTCCGGGATCGCCCAAGCCTCGAAACGCTCGCGGCTGGCGTGCCAGCACCCTGCGCTGGTCTAGGGTGTCATCAGGTATTAACCGGAACTGCGCAAGAACTCGATGCCCTAGATGGTGCCATCACCGAGCTTGCCCACCGATATGGCTTTGCCGCAGCAGTGCGGCAAAGCTAAACGCTCCGCCTCGGCTTTAGCACGGGGAGCTAAAAGGCCCCAGCGGCAAGAAGGGGAGAGGAGACGAACGCGGCGCGGTGTGAAGGCGCTTAAGAGCGTTCGAATGGGTCGTAAATGTGGTCTGGCAACTCGGCTACTGAATCTAGAACCATGGTGGGGCGATAGGGGTAGCGAGCTATCTCGTCCTCATCACTGATGCCGGTGCGAACTAGAATTGTTCGCATACCTGCCTCGATGCCAGCCTTGACGTCGGTGTCCATCCGATCTCCTATCATGACCGTGTCCTCCGAGTGTGCCCCGATGTTATTTAATGCCGAACGCATCATTACCGGATTGGGCTTGCCCACGTAGTAAGGCTGCCGATTGGTGGCAGCGGTAATTAGCGCTGCGACCGCACCCGTGGCAGGCAATACGCCTTGCGGAGCCGGCCCGGTGACATCAGGGTTCGTGGCGATGAAGCGGGCTCCGCCTCGAATGAGGTTAATCGCCGTGGTAATCGCCTCGAAAGAATACGTGCGCGTTTCTCCTAAGACAACGAACTCGGCATTATTATCGCTAAGAATCCAGCCGTCCTCGTGCATGGCGGTGGTCAGTCCCGACTCACCAACGACGAAGGCCGTGCCCTCTTTGTCTTGGGTGGACAAGAAGGTGGCGGTGGCCTTGGCAGAGGTCCAAATACGTTCTGGAGGAATGTTGAGCCCGGTGTTGCGCAGCCGGGCGGCCAGATCGCGCGGGGTGGACATGGAGTTATTGGTAAGGACCATAAACTCGATGTCATTATCGTAGAGGGTCTGGATAAACTTATCCGCACCCGGAATCATCTCGCCCTCTTTGATGAGGACGCCGTCCATGTCAGACAGGTAAGAAATCACTGGTGTTCCTCCACATAGTTGACTAGTTCGCCGATGGTGGAAATCTCCGCCATCGTCTCCTCTTCCAAACGTACCTTGAACTCATCCTCAGCACGCACGGTGAGTTCGATGAAGTCCAGGGATGCCACACCGAGATCCTCAAAGCGGGCATCGCGCTCCAGCCCCTCTGTAATTCCCGTCACCTTGCTGATGAGCTGCGTCAGCTTTCCATAGACATCGGAAGGCTCGGGGGAATCATTGCGGGGCTGTGCGCCCTGAAAACGAGCTTGGAGTTGGGCGCTGAAGTCATTAGACATGAACCCGAGTCTAGTATTGATGGCGCTATGGCTTTGAGGAAACACTCGCGCATTCTGTCTGGTCTCGGCGCGGTCGGCCGCAGCTGGGGCGAGCGCCTGCGCCCTGGGACGAGGGCTGCTTCACGCACTATCATTGCTAACCTGCACGATCACCGAACCGAGCCGGGGCTCACCCAGCTCAGCGCTACCGGCTTCGTGGATAACGAAGGGGTGCGCATCGCATGGTTTGAGGCGGGCCCGGAATCCGCAGAGCAAGCCGTGCTTTTTATCCACGGTTACTCTTTGTCTTCCGAGAGCTTCTACGCACAGGTGGCGCACGTGCGTGCACGTTTTCCGCAGGCGCGTTGCCTGCTTGTCGACGTCCGGGGTCACGGACAATCCGCCCCCGTAGCACCCGAGCAGTGCACGGTAGAGGCGGCCGCTGATGACGTTCTCGCGGTGGTGTCCCAGCGCCTGCCCACCGGCCGGATAGTGGTGGTGGGGCACTCCTTAGGAGGAATGGTGGCGCTGAACCTCATCCGGCGAGCGCCGCAAGAGTTGTATGAGCGCATTGACTCTGCGCTGCTATTGGCCACTTCGATGCGGCGCTTCGCGGCCAAGGGCGTGGCTCAGGTGCTGCAATCGCGGACACTGCGCGCCGTGTACCGCGCGTGCCTGCGTAAGCCGCGCCGGGCTGACGGTATTCGTTATGAACTAGCACGGCTGGCGGTTCCGGCCCTAGCAGTGGCGCTGGAGGGCTTTCCACAGATGGAGAAACTCCGCTTTCACGGAGCAATGCTGCTGGATACGCCGCTGTCGAGTTATACCGGTTTCTTCGACGATCTACTGGAGCATTCTGAGTATGCGGCCACTGCAAGGCTGCAAGGCATATCGGGCGATATTCTCGTGGGCTCACTCGACGTGGTGACACCGCTGAGTCAATCCGAGGTGATTGCACACAAGTGGCCTGCTGCGGCTTTGTGCGAAGTAAATGGTGCAGGTCATATGCTGATCCTGGAGGAACCAGAGGCGGTCAATGAGGCTCTAGATCGCTTAATCGGCGCCGCTGGTAAGTAATCGCAGCGACGCCGATTAAGTAAAAGGGCCGGCAGGTGCCAGAATCTAAAGCTTGGCCATTGCCTTGCGGCGCTGCATGACGTTAGAGATAACGCCCTGCGGGCTAAAGAGGTAGACAATGGCGAAGACTACGCCGAGGACGACGCCGATCATGCCACCTGAAGAGGTATCAAAGACGTAGCTCAGAATGATACCGGTGGCGACGCACAGGCAGGCGATGAGCGGAGAGAGCCACATCATCTTCCAAATGCTATCGGTGAGCAGACGCGCGGTGGCGCCCGGAGTGATGAGCATTGCCACGACGAGGATGACGCCGACAGCTTGGAAAGAAATGACCACCGTCACCGCGAGTGCGCCGAGCATTAAAGCGCTCAGCGAACGCGGGGAGAGCCCGATCGAGCGGGCGTGTACAGGATCGAAAGCGAAGAGGGTGAGGTCACGCCGCTTGAGCAAGATAACCACTAAGGTGATTGCGCCTAGGACGAGCACCTGCCACAGATCCCCACTGGTGATGCCCAGTAGGTTGCCGAAGAGAATGTGGTTGAGGTCCGTCTGGCTAGGGGTTACAGATATCAGCACCGTACCGAGCGCAAAGAGCGTGGTGAACACGATGCCGATGGCCGCGTCTTCCTTGACCAGCTTTCCCGAACGCATCCCTCCAATCAGGGAAACAGCTATCGCCGCGAAGACGAGAGCGCCGATGGTGAAAGGGACACCAAAAATATAGGACAAAACCACTCCGGGAAGCACTGCGTGGGAGATTGCATCCCCCAACAGTGACCAGCCGATGAGGATGAGCCAGCAGCTGATCACGCCGCAGACAATCGCGGTGGTCAAACCGACCATGAGTCCGCGTTGCATGAAAGCGTACTGCCAAGGTTCTATAAAAATTGAGACAAAATCCATTTAATCCATTACCTCCGTGGCGCGTCCAACGCTGAGGTCGAAAGCAAGCGCCAAGTTCTCCGGCTTGAGTACCTCGCTGGTGACATCGTGCAAAATTACCGTCCGGTTAAGGAGGATGGATTCCGCACATAGCTTCGGCAAAGCGTGTAGATCGTGCGTGGCAACCAAAATAGTTACCCCTTCGGCGGCCAGCTCATGCAAGAGCTCCACGATCATGGCCTCGCTGCGCTTGTCGACGCCAGCAAAAGGCTCATCAAGCAACAACACTCGAGCGTGCTGGGCGAGAGCACGGGCGACGAAGACGCGCTTGCGCTGCCCGCCGGAAAGCGCACCAATTTGGCGATGCGCCAGGTGAGTGAGCTCGACGCGCTCGAGTGCCCCGGCCACGGCTTCCTTGTCCTCTTTGCGCGGAATACGCAGCCAGTTCTGGTAACCGTAACGGCCCATCATGACTACATCGTGGACGCTAAGAGGAAAGGCGGTATCGATACCGTCATGCTGCGGCACATAGCCAATGAGGCCCGAATCCCGAGCCTCCTTAGCAGAGGTGCCAAGGAATGTTACTTCTCCACCATCAACGTGATTGACTCCCATGAGCGCGGAGAAAAGCGTTGACTTTCCGGCGCCGTTCATGCCCACAAGGCCGCAGATACGTCCGGCTGGGAGGCGGAGATTGACATCGTGAAGGGCCCGAACGGCCCCGTAAGACACGTTCAGGTCTTTCACTTTGATGCCATAGTTTTGTTCTAACACGAGTTGCTAGTCCTGCTTCTTCGCTGTGAGGCCGGCGATGATGGTGTCGGCATCGTGGGTAAGGAGGTCGAGATAGGTAGGAACGGGGCCGTCGGTATCAGAGAGCGAGTCTACGTAAAGGAGGTGATCCGCATCAGTGTTGAAGGTGGCGCCGGTAGCCTCAGCAACCTGCTCCATGGCCTTCGTGTTGACGGTGGACTCACAGAATACGGTAGGAACCTTGCTCTCGGAGACCTTGTCCTGGAGAGCGGCGATCTGCCGCGGCGTACCTTCGGACTCGGCGTTAACCGGCCAGAGGTAGAGCTCGTTGAGCTTGGCATCACGCGCTAGGTAGGAGAAAGCACCTTCACAGCTGACCAGGGTGCGCTGCTGCTGGGGAAGTCCAGAAAGCTCACGGTCCAGGGTGTTGGCTACGTCTCCGAGCTTCTCCTTGTATGCCTCACCGTTGGCGCGGTAGTCATCGGCGTTAGCGGGGTCGAGCTCGCTGAAGGCCTTGACGATGTTGTCGACGTAGATCTGACCGTTCTCAGGGGACATCCACGCGTGGGGGTTGGGCTTGCCGCTGTACTCGCCTTCGCTGATGTCGATGGGAGTCACTCCCTCGGAGAGGTCGACGCGAGTGGCGTCAGAATCGGAGGTGAACTTCTCGAACCAGCGCTCTAAGCCCAGGCCGTTGTTGAGGATGAGCTGTGCCTTCGTTGCTTCCTTCAGGTCACTCGGGGTTGGCTCGTAGTCGTGGATTTCTGCACCCGGCTTGGTGATGGATTCCACGCGCAGGTGGTCTCCGGCGACGTTTTCTGCCATGTCATCGAGCACCGTGAAGGTGGTGATGACGAGCGGCTTGTCTTCGCTTGCTGCAGTTTCGCTTCCAGAGGTGTCCGATCCATTGGAAGAGCAGGCAGCGAGAGAAGCCGCCATTCCTACTGTGGCAATGGAGACAGTGAGAGAGCGGAACAGGGATCTTTTGAGGTGCATTGATCCTTATCTTTCAGTGAAATGAAACAAATGTTTGTAGACCCTAAGTAGCATAGTTCAACCTATTGAACTTTGTCACGTCCCTGTGTGAAAGCCCACCTAAGTGTTGGGGCGGCTTCGCCAAGCAGGGTCTCCTGCCTGGGAGGAAAAACGCAAGGCCCCGGGACAGNNCTGTCCCGGGGCCTTGCGTTTTAAGAAAGCGCGGGCGATAAAGCCTTAACGGAATCTAGTCCTCGACCTCGGTGCTGGCTTCAGCCTTGGTTGGATCATCGAGGTGGAAGTGCTTGGCGGCTTCCTCGACCACGGACTGCTCAATCTTGCCCTCGCGGGCAAGGCCCTCAAGGACGCCGACGACGATGGAGACTGCGTCATTGTTGAAGAAGCGGCGCGCACCCTCGCGGGTATCGGAGAAGCCGAAGCCATCCGCGCCCAGTGTGATGTAGGTGCCCGGAACGTAGGGGCGAATCTGCTCCTGGAGCTCGGTGGTGAAATCGGAGACGCCTACGAAGGGGCCTTCGAATCCCTTGAGCTGGGTAGTGGCGAAAGCCTCGGTGGGCTGAACGCCCTGCTGCAGGGCCTCCTTGTTGCGGCGTGCACCGTCACGAGCGAGCTCAACCCACGAAGTTACGGAGAATACCGATGCCTTGACATCGAACTGCTCGGCCAGGATCTCCTGAGCAATGAGCGCCTGGTTGACGCCCACGCCGGAGGCCAGAATGTTGGCGGGCAAGGAACCCTTCTCCGCAGTGTTGAAGTGGTAAATACCCTTGTGCAGGCCCTCAACATCGAGATCCTCGGGCTCCGCCGGCTGCGAGATCGGCTCGTTGTAGACCGTAAGGTAGTACATGACTGCCTCGTCCTCTTCGCCGTACATGCGGTCGATGCCACGGGTGACCAAGTGAGCAATCTCGTAACCAAAGGCCGGGTCGTAGGTGATAACCGCCGGGTTGGTCGATGCCAGGACGGGGGAGTGTCCGTCCATGTGCTGGAGACCCTCACCGGTAAGGGTGGTGCGGCCGGCGGTGGCGCCGATGATGAAGCCACGTGCCAGCTGGTCTCCGGCAGCCCAGAAGGAGTCACCGGTGCGCTGGAAACCAAACATCGAGTAGAAGATGTAGAGCGGAATCATCGGCTCGCCCTGCGTGGCATAAGAGGTAGCAGCCGCAGTGAAGGAAGCGGTGGCACCAGCCTCGGAGATACCCTCGTGCATGATTTGGCCGTCGGTGGCCTCGCGGTAGGAGAGCATCAGGTCATGATCGACCGGGACGTAGTTCTGACCACGCGGGTTCCAAATCTTGAGGGTGGGGAACCACGAGTCCATACCGAAGGTGCGTGCCTCATCCGGGATGATCGGAACGATGCGCTTGCCTAGCTCCTTGTCACGCAGGAGCTCCTTGAAGGTGCGCACGAGAGCCATGGTGGTGGCTACCTTCTGCTTGCCCGAACCCTTGCGGACCGAGCGCAGCTTGTCCAACTTCGGTGCGTGCAGGTGGGTGTACTTCGCACGGCGCTCTGGCAAGAAACCGCCGAGCTCGCTACGGCGCTCCAGCATGTACTTGATCTCGGGCGCGTCCATACCGGGGTGGTAGTAAGGAGGAAGATAAGGATCCTTCTCCAAGACCTCATCGGAGACCGGAATACCCTGCTTATCGCGGAAGAGCTTGAGATCCTCGAGCGTCAGCTTCTTCATCTGGTGCGTGGCATTGCGGCCCTCGAAGTTGTGGCCCAACCCGTAGCCCTTGACCGTGAGCGCCAGAATGACGGTGGGCTTGCCGGTGCCCTTGTTCTCCAGAGCCTTGGCATACGCTGCATACACCTTGCGGTAGTCGTGGCCACCGCGGCGAAGTGCCCAGATCTCGTCATCGGTGAGATCCTCAACTAGCTTGAGGGTGCGCTCGTCACGGCCGAAGAAGTGCTTGCGCACATAAGCGCCGTCATTGGCCTTGAAGGTCTGGTAGTCACCATCCGAGGTGGTGTTCATGATGTTGACCAGGGCGCCCTCTTGGTCCTTGGCCAGCAGAGCATCCCAAGCGCGGCCCCAGATCACCTTGATGACGTTCCAACCGGCACCACGGAAGAAGGACTCGAGCTCCTGGATGATCTGCGTGTTACCGCGAACAGGACCGTCGAGGCGCTGCAGGTTGCAGTTGATGACGAAGGTGAGGTTGTCGAGCTCGTAGAGCGCAGCGGTCTGCAGCAAGCCGCGTGACTCCGGCTCATCCATCTCGCCGTCACCGAGGAAGGCCCACACGTGCTGCTGTGAGGTGTCCTTGATGCCGCGAGTCTCTAGGTACTTGTTGAAACGTGCCTGGTAGATAGCATTCATGGGGCCGATGCCCATGGAAACGGTGGGGAACTCCCAGAACCAGGGCATAAGCCGTGGGTGGGGGTAGGAGGGAAGGCCCTCGCCCTTACCGCGAGAAACTTCCTGACGGAAGCCGTCAAGGTCATACTCAGATAGGCGGCCTTCCATGAAGGCGCGCGCGTACATGCCGGGGGAGGCGTGGCCTTGGAAAAAGACCTGGTCTCCGCCTGAGGGATCATCTTTGCCCTTGAAGAAGTGGTTCAGGCCGACCTCATAGAGCGGCGCTGCACCAGCATAAGTAGAAATGTGGCCGCCGACGCCGATGCCGGGGCGCTGGCTGCGGTGCACCATGATGGCCGCATTCCAGCGGATCCAGCGGCGGTAGCGCTTTTCCAGTTCCTCATCACCGGGGAACTCTGGTTCCATGGTGGTGGGGATGGTGTTAACAAAGTCCGTTGAAGTCAGCGAAGGCAGCGGAACGCGCTTAGCGGTAGCGCGCTCAAGCAGGCGCAGCATGAGATAGCGCGCGCGGTCCGGGTCAGACGAATCAAGAAGCCCGTCGAGGGAGTCCATCCACTCGCGAGTCTCCTCGGGGTCGTTGTCGTATAGGTACGACGCGACGCCATCACGAATGAGCGGAAAATTGGAGTCGCCCTTCACGGCATCTTGGTCGGCCATTGAAACCTCCTAAATATGGGTAGACACAGATTTCCATCAAGGATACGCGTAGGCATATTTGATATGCATGTTGGAGGGGCTAAGCGGTCACTAGCCCCGCTAGCTGTGATGCTGAGCAAAAACCAGCAGCCGCTTGTGGTGCAATTTTGTGGCGATTATGGAGCAATAGCGGGAAAAGATTGTGGCCCCGCGTTAAACTGCATGTATTGAAGCCCCGTCAACCGCGGGGATCTCACTGACTTTGGAAGGACACTGATAGTGGCGGATGCTGCCAGCAAGCTCGGAATAACGAAAGGGCAAATCGCTCTGGAACTTGGTTGGGACGAGGATTGCGACACCGCGATTTCGGAAAACGTTGAGGCAGTGCTCGGTGAGGATTTCCTCGACGAAGAGACTGATGAGCTCTGTGACGCCGTTCTCCTCTGGTGGCGTGACGGGGATGGCGACCTGGTTGATGGCCTCGTCGACGCTTCTCGCCCGCTTTCCCACACCGGACGTCTCTGGCTACTTACCCCAGGCGCCGGAACCTCCGGAACTGTCGATCCGGGAGAAATCAGTGAATCTGCTCAGCTAGCCGGACTCGTCCAAACCAAGGCCGAACGCCTCGGTGATTGGCAGGGTTCCTGCCTTGTTTCACGCGGCAATAGTAAGAAATAACCTGCGGGTTTGTTGAACCGAAAGTGCTTGGGCTAATCTATTGCAAGTGCTCAAGCACCATGCGGCTTTAGCTCAGCTGGAAGAGCAATTGGTTTACACCCAATAGGTCGGGGGTTCGATCCCCTCAGGCCGCACCAGGTCAGACCCCATTTTCACACTCCGTGGAAGTGGGGTCTTTCGCTATCCCACGACAATCGAGACGCGGGCTAATGCTCAGAATGTGTGGGCTAAGGAGCAAAAAGTGTGTCTGCGGGCGTGTCGGGGTTAGGTGCCGGGCCAGCCTTGAAGTGCCCCGGGTTTTGT